>JAZOBG010000090.1:0-2171 GCA_045595865.1 Oscillospiraceae bacterium | reverse complement strand
GCCGACTGGGGGAGAGAATACGCCGGACCACCGGCATATTTTCTTAACGCTGCAGTTGTATCAAGTTGTGCGTGGACGCCACCTCATCCACCGCAAGCGGTCCCCCTTCCCCTCAAGGGGAAGGCTAAACAAGGCTTCTCCTTGAGGAGAAGCTGTCACCAAAGGTGACTGATGAGGTGTTCTCCGCACTCTGTTGTAGTCGTGCTGCGTGCCCTCCGCGCTCTGATGCAGTCACGCTGCGCCTGTTCGGTGCGCTTCAATCTTTTATTGTTGCGCTGCGCGCGATTGTGAATCGGAGCTGTGTGCCCTTCGGGCAGACTGAGGGGTAGTCCCGGGCGGCAGATTGCCGCCCCTACACCCGTTCACCAAATCCCTGCGTAGGGGAGGCACTTTGGGCAGCTACGCTCTTATTTGTGAAACAGCTTATTACTCTCATACTGCGGCTCGCAGGTCAGCTGCAGGCCCAGTTTCTTGTAGGTGGACGAGTCCACGCTGGACAAAATGACCGAGGAGTGAGCCTCACACCCGCGCAGGTCGCTCAGGCGGTCCAGCGCCAGCCGGGCCTGAGGGTTGCCATTGGCCGAGATAGCCAGGGCGATCAAAATTTCATCGGAGTGCAGACGGGGGTTGACGCTGCCCAGCGCACCCACCTTGACGCCCTGAATGGGCTCAATGGCGGAGGGGGAAACCAGATGGGCCGCCTCATCTATGCCGGCCAGATGCTTCAGGGCGTTCATCAGGGCGGCGGCGGTGGCACCCATCAGGTCGGAGGTCTTTCCGGTGACCACGGTGCCGTCGGGCAGCTCAATGGCGGCGGCGGGAGCGCCGGTGGCCTCGGCCTTTTCCAGACTGGCGGCGATGACCGGGCGCATGGCGGCGTCGGCCTGAGCGTTCTTCATGAGCAGCTCCAGCTTGTACACCACCTCGTCGCTGCCCTTGCCCTTGCGGCGGTCCACCAGCGCGGTGTAGTAGCGGCGGACGATCTCCTGCCGTGCGGCGGCGCAGACGACGTCGTCGTCCACGATGCAGTTGCCCACCATGTTGACGCCCATATCGGTGGGGGATTTGTAGGGGCTGGCACCCAGGATCTTCTCAAACATGGCCGACAGGACGGGGAAAACCTCCACATCGCGGTTGTAGTTGACGGTGGTCTCGCCGTAGGCCTGCAGGTGGAAGGGGTCGATCATGTTGACGTCGTTCAGGTCGGCGGTGGCCGCCTCGTAAGCCAGATTGACCGGGTGCTTCAGGGGCAGGTTCCAGATGGGGAAGGTCTCAAACTTGGCGTAGCCGGCACGGATGCCGCGCTTGTGGTCGTGGTACAGCTGGGACAGGCAGACCGCCATCTTGCCGCTGCCGGGGCCGGGCGCGGTGACCACCACCAGAGGACGGGAAGTCTCGATATAATCGTTGCGGCCAAAGCCGTCGTCGGAAACGATCAGGGGGATGTTGTGGGGATAGCCGCCGATGGGATAGTGCAGACAGACCTTGATGCCCAGCTTTTCCAGACGGCGCTTGAAGGCGTCGGCTCCCGGCTGGCCGGCGTACTGGGTGATGCACACGGCGCCCACGTACAGGCCCTGCGCCCGGAAGTTGTCGATCAGGCGCAGCACGTCGGCGTCGTAGGTGATGCCGTAGTCGGCGCGAACCTTGTTGAGCTCAATGTCGCGGGCGCCGATGGCCACCACCACTTCCACGCTGTCCTTCAGCTGGGTCAGCATGCGGATCTTACTGTCGGGGGCGAAACCGGGCAGCACGCGGGAGGCGTGATGGTCGTCAAACAGCTTGCCGCCGAACTCCAGATAGAGCTTGCCGCCGAACTGCGCAATGCGCTCGGCAATGTGGTGGGACTGCATTTCCAGATATTTGTCGTTATCAAAACCCAGTTTGGCCATAAACGGTCGCCCCTTTCGCAAATACACTTTTACAGTGTATCACATTTTTTGTACGGGTACAATGAGGGGACGAAAAATTTTTGCAAAAACGTGTGGGGCGTGCCCTTGCCTCCCCCCACCGGCCCCGAAGGGGCCCGCGGCCGTGGGCGGCGGTTGCTGCGCAAATTACACGCGCAGCGTGTAATCTTCGGGGCCCCCGCAAAAGCGAAGGACTCAAAAAATTGGGGCCCCCGCAAAAGCGAAGGACTCAAAAAATTGGGGCCTCCGCAAAAGCGAAGG
>JAZOBG010000089.1:0-5066 GCA_045595865.1 Oscillospiraceae bacterium | reverse complement strand
GGCGGCGGGAATGCCCGACTCGGCGGTGATGGTGTCGGTTACGTCTTCCAAATCGGTACCGATCATGGAGGAGACGGGGGCGTTGCTGACCAAAACAAAGGCGGGAGCGAAGTCCCGGTAGGACTTGCGGAAGGTCTCCATCAGCTTGGCCTTGGTGCCGCCGATGACATCCTCCATGCGGATCCAGGAGCACACCATGCGGGATCCGTGATAGGGTTCCTTGGTGTCGGTACGGCTGACCTTGCCCTTGTAGGCCGAGCAGTCGTCCAGAATGCCCATGCCGTCGGTCACATCGATGATCTCCTGGAAACCAAAGGTGTCAGCCAGGAAGGGAGGCAGGTATTTGTACAGGTTTTTCATCGTGCGTCACCTCCTGCGCTGCGCATCAGCTGGTTCAGTGCTGCTAAGGCACCGGCATAACCCAGAGACAGGGTTTCCGGTCTGCCACCGGGCTTTCCGCCGGGACCGCCGGGGCGTCCGTTGCCGGGACCGCCCGGTCCGCCGGGTCTGCCGCCCTTGCCGCCCGGTCCGCGCATGGCGCTTTCCACCCGGATGCCCTGCTCCTCCAGCCAAAGGCGCAGCTCTTTGGTCACGCCCTGATGAGGATTGAGTTTCAGATTGGTGACGGGGAAACCTTCGGTGAACAGCCATTTGGCAAGTTCGCCGTCATCCTCTACGGTGATGGTCTTGCCCTCGGTCATAACCTTGGCCTGTTCCAACTGCTGCTTCAGTTTTTCGGCCTGCTGAGACAGGCTGATCGGGCAGTTCAGCAGCTCGCCCAGTTTTGCATAGGCGGCGGTCAGGTCGGCGGCGCTGTAAATGCCGCCCAGACAGACCCAGGGGATACCCAGCTTTTCTTCCAGATAGACGGCCAGCTCGGTGTCCTTGGGGGTGGTGATAATGTTTACGTGGGCGCTGCCCATGGCCTGATAATCCGCCCAGCTGCGGCAGTCGTTCAGGCTGCGCACGGTGTCCACGCCGGCACGGTTCAGGACATCGGGCAATTCGCAGCGTTCATCCACCGTGCCGGTGCCCAGAATGTTGACCGAGGGGGCGGAACTCTTTTCGGCGGGGAGGATGAAGTCGTACAGGATCTTGTCCACGGCGGAGGGGCCGCCTTCTTCCTCGTCAAAGCCGCACAGACGGCAGCCGTCGTGGACACGGACGGGCACGCCGATCTCCTGCGCGATCTCGTCGCTGAGCAGTTTGTAATCGGTGGATAGCAGGGCGCTCTGGCAGCCGGTCAGCAGCACGATGCCGGTGGGCTTGCGCTCGGCGGCGATCTCGGCTGCAGCCTGCTTGGTTTTGCCAATGTAGTCGCCGGTGACCATGTCCACCTCGTCAAACATCAGGAAGGACAAGCGACCCTGTCGCTGCAGGGAGATAAAGTCCACGTTGCGGTGACGGGTGCAGGCCAATGCGGAGACATAAATCATCTGGGCGCCGGGAATGCGGCCCAGTTTGGTGAAAACTTCGCCCTTGCCCCGGCGGGAGGACAAAGTGATGATATTGGTAGTGCGTTCTTTGAAAATCACGGGAATACTCCTTCAAACGGGAAAGTTGGGTGCCTAAGCTTACATATATTATAAGGTAGGACGGCAAAGCCTGTCAAGTGGGACGCCCTGGAAAGAACAGCGACAGAAGGAAGAAACCTTAACAGTAAATTTACAAACGGTTCATTGATAATTTAGGAAATGGAGGGTAAAATGATAAACTGTAAAAATATTCCCTCTCTTTGTTATTTTGCTCCGAAAGGACTTTTGAAATCATGCTTGAGTTACGAAATATCAAAAAGGATTATCCTGCCGGAAGCGGCATAGTCCACGCCCTGCGGGGGATCGACCTGCAGTTCCGCAAGTCGGAATTTGTGGCCATTCTGGGCCAGTCCGGCTGCGGCAAGACCACCATGCTGAACATCATCGGCGGTCTGGACGGCTACACCGACGGAGACCTGATCATCAACGGCGTGTCCACCAAGCGGTTTAAGGACCGTGACTGGGACACCTACCGCAACCACTCGGTGGGCTTTGTGTTCCAGAGTTACAACCTGATCCCTCACCAGACCGTACTGGCCAATGTGGAACTGGCTTTGACCCTGTCGGGCGTGTCCAAGAGTGAGCGCCGCCGCCGTGCCCGGGAGGCGCTGGAGGCTGTAGGTCTGGGCGACCAGCTGAAGAAGAAGCCCAACGCCATGTCGGGCGGCCAGATGCAGCGCGTGGCCATTGCCCGCGCTCTGGTCAACGACCCCGATATCATTCTGGCCGACGAACCCACCGGCGCATTGGACACCGAAACCTCGGTGCAGGTCATGGAGATCCTGAAGGAAGTGGCTAAAGACCGTCTGGTGGTCATGGTCACCCACAACCCCGAACTGGCCGAAAAGTACGCCAACCGCATCATCCGTATGCTGGACGGCAGACTGCTGGGCGACTCCAATCCCCTGAACGAAGGAGAAAAGGCCGAAATGGCCGCCGAGTACGAGCGGCTGAAGCAGGCCAAACACAAGCCCCCCAAGAAGCCTTCTATGTCGTTTGGCACGTCTTTCATGCTGTCCTTGAAGAATCTGTTCACCAAAAAGGGCCGCACCATTCTGACCGCCTTTGCCGGATCCATTGGCATCATCGGCATTGCCCTGATCCTGTCCCTGTCAACCGGCATCAACGGTTATATCGATCAGGTGCAGGAGGAGACCCTGTCCAGCTATCCCATCACCATTGAGGCGGAAACTGTGGACATGAGCGCCATGATGGTGTCCATGATGGGAGCTAACCACGCCGACGGGGAGGGGGAACCCCGTGAGGACGACCGCGTGTATTCCTCCACCGTCATGTATGAAATGATGAACTCCATGGTCAATGCCGAGACCAACACCAACAATCTGGAGGCCTTTAAGAAGTATCTGGATGAGGGGGGCGGCGGCATTGCCGATCTGGCCACCATCCAGTACAGCTACGATCTGCCCTTCGACGTGTATACCAAGGACGAGGACGGCGGCATTGTCAAGAGTGACGTCATGGATCTGATGCAGGAGGCCATGGGTGCCATGTTCGGCGGCGATTATTCCGCCTATTTCAACTCCTCCATGGGCTCAATGTATGAGGGTATGAGCGTATGGGAGGAACTGCTCCCTGGCACGGACGGCGCCGGTGTGGCCGACAGCGTGCAGGAGCAGTACGACCTGATTTACGGCGGCTGGCCGGAGAATTATGACGAGGTTATTCTCTTTGTCAACGAAAACAACGAGATCTCCGATCTAATGCTGTATGCTTTGGGTTATATTTCCTCCGACGCTATGAATGAGGCTATGAACGGCATGATGAACGGCGAAGCTGTGGAAGTGGAGGAAATGAGCTGGTCCTTCGAGGAACTGTGCCAGACCCGGTTCAAGCTGATCCTCCCGGCTGAGACCTACCGCTATGACGAGACCTCGGGCACTTATGTGAACATGGCCGCCACCGATGCCGGTATGGAACTGCTGTATAACAGCGCCGAGACCGGCACCGTCCTGAAGGTGGTGGGCATCGCCCGCCCGGCGGAAGAAGCCACCTCCACCATGGTCACCGGAGCCATCGGCTACACCAGCGCCCTGACCGACTATGCCATCCGTCTGACCGAAGAGTTGGATGTGGTGGCCGACCAAATGGCCGACGAGACCATGGATGTGTTTACCGGCCTGCCCTTCGCCACCGGTGACGAGGTGGAGCCCACCGACGAAGAAAAGAAAACCGCCATCACCGGGCATCTGGCAACCTTGGATACCGCGAAAAAGGCAGAAGTCTACGTGGATGTCATGAGCCAGCCTGCTGACGAGTATGTGACTGCTGTTGTGGAACAGCAGATGGCTGAAATGACCCGCGAGAGCATCGAGCAGATGATCGTCCAGCAATACGCCGCTGAAATGGGCGTGGATGCCGAGACCATTATGGGCTACATTGCCGAAATGAGCGACGAGGAGCTGTTCGCGCAGGTGGAAACTGCTGTAGAGAAACAGGTGCGCGAGCAGTATGCCGCCGGTGTGGTTCAGCAGATGGCGGCCATGCCCGCCGAGCAGCTGTCGGGCGCACTGAATACGGTGCTGACCGGGGACGAGACTACCCTGCAGTACGCCGGATTGGCTCCCTTTGAGGCATGGCAGTACAACTACCTGTATGACAATTACATGCCGCCCACTTTGTCTGAGTCCACCTATGAGGATAATCTGAAGACTCTGGGCTATGTGGATCTGGCAAAACCCTCCACCATTAACCTGTATGCCACTACCTTTGCTGATAAAGACGAAATTGCCGACCTGATCCAGGCATACAACGACGGGGTGGACGAGGAGGATCAGATCGAGTACACCGACTATGTGGCTCTGCTGATGAGCTCCATCACTGCCATTATCACAGGCATTACCTACGTGTTGATCGCTTTCGTGGCCATCTCACTGGTGGTGTCCTCCATCATGATCGGCGTGATTACTCTGATCTCGGTGCAGGAGCGCACCAAGGAGATCGGTATTCTCCGCGCTATTGGCGCATCCAAAAAGGACGTATCCAGCATGTTCAATGCCGAGACGGTCATCATCGGCTTTGCTGCCGGTCTGCTGGGTGTGGTGGTCACCTTCCTGCTGACCATTCCCATCAATGCTATCCTGCTGCACTTCACCGGCCTTCCCGGTCTGAAGGCCGTGCTGCCCGTCAACGCCGCCGTGATTCTGGTGGCTATCAGTGTGGTGCTGACTCTGGTGGCCGGCATTATCCCCTCCCGCAGCGCTGCCAAGAAGGACCCCGTGGTGGCGTTGAGGACCGAATAAACAAGCTGATAAGCACAAAAAAGGAGCTGTGGATTTTCCACAGCTCCTTTTTGAATGTCTCGCAGAAATTCAATGCCGCAGCGGTACGAAGTTTCCTTCGAATCAGACAGGCAGGTTGAACAGACGGATGGCGTTGCCGGACATGACCAGCTCACGCTGCTCCTCGGTGATATCCAGAGTCTTCATGAACTCCACACCGTCGGCCATCCAGTTGTAGAACACGGGGAAGGAAGAGGAGAACAGGATGTGGTCGGCGCCGCAAACCTTGATG
>JAZOBG010000088.1:0-3683 GCA_045595865.1 Oscillospiraceae bacterium | reverse complement strand
GTTCCTCCGTGATGTGATCCTCGATGTAGTTGATGGCGTTTTGAATACCGGTGATCCAGTCCATGCTGATCCCTCCTGTCGAGAACCAATATACCGGAAGTGCCCGGAAAAATCCTGACTTTGTATGCTTTTGTCTGTCTGGTTTTTAAATGTGTATTTATTATAACACACTATTTCGCCCGTTGCGAGCAGTGGTAAAAAAATAGTAGAAACGAAACGACCTTTTGAGTTTTTCAAGAAAAACAAAAAAGCCTTGAAACCATACAGCCTCAAGACTTTCACGTTGGTGGAGATAAGCGGGATACCCGACGCAAGTGTCGGGTGGCATTTCGGATTTCTTTGTGGCTTTCCGTGTTGCGGAAAGGGGTGCTGACGCAGCCTGAAATCCTCATGCTCGAACGACGATCCTGCTCAAATCCCTTCTCTCATCAACAAAAGAAAGGACACCCAAAAGGATGTCCGTTCTTTTGTTGGTGGAGATAAGCGGGATCGAACCGCTGACCTCTTGAATGCCATTCAAGCGCTCTCCCAGCTGAGCTATACCCCCAACTCGCGACTAAGTTATTATAATCGATGTGTTGGGATTTGTAAAGTGTTTTTTTGAAAAAATTGAAAATTTTGCGTTATGCTGCAGTAAGAGCTTGTTTGGTTCGTTTGCGATACACAAGAAAGAAGGCTGCCAGTTGGCAAAGGAACGTGACACCCCAGGAAACGGCATAGGAAAAATACAGACACTGGGGTGTATGGAACGCAGGGATCTGGAAAATGGTGTAGATCCAGAGAATGCGAAGGCCGCAGATGCCCAGCACCGAAATGATCATGGGGGAGGTGGAGGCGCCCATGCCGCGCAGTGCGCCGGTGGAGACGTCCATCAGACCGCCAAGCAGGAAGGGGTAGCACAGACAGGACAGACGAACCATACCCCACTGCACTGCCTCGGGCGAATCGGGGATATAGAAGGAGAGGAGGGTCGGTCCGGCGAGATAGATAAGTGTTGCGGCCACAAAACCAACCACGACCACGAAGCCGAGACAGCTCCACATGATCTTCTTGGCACGCTTGTACTGGCCGGCACCCACATTCTGACCGATGAAGTTCAGTGCGGTCTGGTGGAAACCGTTGACGGTAACGTACAGGAAGCTGTCAATATTGGCTGCGGCGGCATTGCCCGACATGAAGATATCGCCGAAGGAGTTGATGGAGGTCTGAATAATGACGTTTGAAATGGAGAACAGCGAGTTCTGAATACCGGCAGGAAGGCCGATGCGGATCATCTCCAGAAGTTCGGCCTTGTAAAAACGCATTTTGGAAAGGTGCAGTTTGCAGGCATCTGTTCTGCGCATCAGGGTAATGACGACCAGAACGGCGGAGACGGCCTGCGAAATGGTAGTGGCCAAAGCAACGCCTGCAACATTCATATCGACCAGGGTCACGAAGACGACGTTCAACACAACGTTGACGATACCGGCGATGGTCAGAAAAATCAGGGGGGATTTGGTATCGCCGGCGGCTCGCAGGATGGCGGCGGCGAAGTTGTAAATCATCATGAAAATGATTCCTGCAAAATAAATCTTCAGATAGGTGTCAGAGAGATCCAGAACACTGTCCGGAGTGTCCATCAGCCGAAGAAGGCTTTTGGAGAAAACAAGACCAACCACGGTAATAATGATGCCGCTGACAATGGCTGCGGGAAGGGCGGTGTGTACAGCGCGGTGAATATTTTCGGCTTTGTTTGCGCCGATCGCGTGGGCGACGGTGACGCCGGTGCCGACCGAAAGACCGATAAACAGGTTGACGATCAGACTGGTGACGGTACCTGCATTGCCGACAGCGGCGACTGAAAGCTCGCCGCAAAAGCGACCGACCACAACAAGGTCTGCAGCGTTAAATAACAACTGCAGAATGCTGGTCAGAATAATCGGTATGGTGTATAGAATGATGCATTTAAACAAGGGACCTTCCAACATCGTTCCGGTCCGTGATTTTGAGATTGTCATGGTATTGCTCCTGTCCTGTTGGAATTCTACCTGAATCATACTCCTTTTTTCCACCGAAAACAAGAAGTGGAATAAAACAAAAGAAAAAAGGGCAGTCTTCAGACCGCCCAACATACTAAATATACCAAACTAAGGAAGTATTTGTCAATTTCATTTTGGTGCATAAGCACAGTTTCTGCATTTTATATAAACGAAAGTTGTTAAAATTGTACAATATCCCGACTTGAATGTGTTGAAAATATGTGTTATATTACAATCACAGAAGGAAAAGCCGAAGAAAACGGCGGATCCTTTCAAAAGCTCATCACAGGATGCGAAAGCAGGAGTGAAGAGCGATAAAAATACGGCTTTCGCAAATAGGAAGATCCCAACCAGAAGTTTACAAAACGAGAAGAATGTAAAAAACGGAAAACGTAAAAGAACAAAAGGGGATCAAAAAAGAAAGTCCGTATCCATTCTGCAGAAAGAGAGGTAACCATGGATGTTAGATAATAAGAATGAACAGGAATGACCCTTGACTGAAGGTGGTGTAAACCTCGGTCAAGGGTCATTTCTTTTGTACAAATCAATTTCGCCCTACGGGGCGTTTTTATATTTTTGGCTCAATTTCTTTCCATTGTCCCGGAAGTAAGCCGGGATCCAGCTCAAAGGGGCCCATGGAGACTCGTTTGAGCTGAAGAACCAAGCAGCGCACCTCTTTCATCATGCGGCGGATCTGCCGGTTGCGGCCTTCGGTGATGGTGATGGAACCAAAGGTAATAGGGCGATCCATGGGATTGTGGCGGCTTTTTTCCTGGATTTCCGGGGGCAGGAAGGGGAGAGTCTCACCCAGTGTCGCGTGTCCGGTTACGGTCAGTCTGGCAGGAGCGGTGGGTTCATCGGAACCGTTCAGCAGCACACCCTGTTCCAAACGGAGTAGTTTTTCCTCATTCAAGTCACCCAGAACGGTGAACTCGTAGGTTTTTTCCACACGGAATTCGGGTCGGGTCATCCGGCGGTTCCAGACTCCGTTGTCTGTAATGAGCAGCAATCCCTCGGTTTCGCGGTCCAGCCGGCCGACAGGGGAGAGGTCCTCGTTATTCAAAACACGAAACCAATCCATGACAACGGGATGCCGGTCGTCCCGCCGTGCCGTAATACAGCCAAAGGGCTTGTGAAACATATAGTAGTGCTTCATGTCACATTTTTTCAATGACGGCGGCCAGTTCGTCCAGCAGAGGTTTGGCATCTTCCCAGTTTCCGTTCTCCAGCAGGCGGGCGATCTTGGTCTCGTATTCTTTTTTCTTCAACTCCAGCTCCAGATAATCCTTGCTGAAATGATGCTTGTAGATCATTTTGCGGAAAGCACGGGAACTCATGGGGCGGACGGTCCCGTTTTCCACGTACAGAATGGAGTCGGCGCAGTTGACAATGCTGTAAAAATCATGGGATACCATGAGAACGGCGCCCTGATATGCCGCAAGGGCCTCTTCCAGTGCGATCTGAGCATAGGTGTCCAGGTGGCTGGAAGGCTCGTCCAGCAGCAGAAGGTTTGCCTGTGAGTGGGCCAGCTTGGCCAGCTGCAGCAGGTTTTTCTCACCGCCCGAAAGCTGAGCGATGTTTCGATCCAGAGTGTTGGGATCAAAACAATATCGGGTCAGGTGATCCTCCGCGCTTGCGGGAGTCTCAAAACCGATGTCATAGAAT
>JAZOBG010000087.1:0-2515 GCA_045595865.1 Oscillospiraceae bacterium | reverse complement strand
ACTGAGAAAGCGGAAACACAGCCGCCAAGGATGTCGCCTTTCACGTTGCTTTTCCACTCACGAAGCTCCCGTTGAACAAAGGTGCGCATAACTTCTCTCCTTTTTCTTGCAAATCCTGATTATTCTATCATATTTTACATTTTTTGCAAGACACATTCGTACACTCTCATCCCCCAATTCCATTTCCTGAAAAATATTTCAGAGTGTCACAAAGAATACAAAACTGTGGTATAGTATAAATGTCAGAAAGGAGGTCTGTGTATGGGCTATCACATTTTGATCGTGGAGGATGAACCCCGCCTACGGGAAGTTCTGTGCGATTATTTCCTGAGCAAGGGCGACCATCCCGTCGAGGCCGCTAACGGCATGCAGGCACTGGAACTTGCCGAAAATCACGAATTTGACGCCGTACTGCTGGACATTATGATGCCTGAATTGGACGGATTTTCCGTGTGCCGTGTTCTGCGCCGGGACAGCAACGTACCTATTCTCTTTCTGACTGCCCTGTCCGACGAAGACGACAAACTGCTGGGTTACGAACTGGGCGCCGACGATTACATCACCAAGCCCTTCACTATGTCGGTGCTGTACGCCAAGACGGCGGCATTGATCAAGCGCAGCCGGGGCAGTATGCTTTCCCGGGAAAACCGGATCGAAGCGGCCGGGATCACGTTGGACACCACGGCCCACAAGGTTTATCTGGGCCGAAAGGAGATCGTCTTGACCCCCAAGGAGTATTCCCTGCTGCTCTGCCTGATGCGCAACAAGAACATCGTCATGAGCCGGGAACAGCTGCTGGTCAAGTGCTGGGGTTACGATTACGAAGGCGAATCCCGGGCCGTGGATACTCACATCAAGCGCCTGCGGGAAAAGCTGGGTGACCACGCCGGGTGCATCAAGACGGTCATCAAGGCCGGGTATGTACTGGAGGGGTGAATATGCTGCAAAACGCACCTTACTACATTCGCTTTATCGCAGTATTCGTCTTAGCTGCCGCAATCGCGCTATTGCTTAGACCTTTTCTACGAAAGCGTTCTCACCAACGCAAACCCTTCCGCGCTGCAGCGGCAACTGCATGGCTGGTCTGCGGCGGGTTGTTTCTATCTTGGTTTTCCGGTGCGCTGGGCATTACTTGGATGACCACACTGGATTATCTGGATTTTTTCGAAGAGCGAAGCAACATATACAGCTCCGCCATGAGTTCCTGGGATCTTGAGCGCGCGGAAAATTCCGATTCCCCCGGTGCGATGGAATACGAAATCTGGCGCAAATTGGCTTATGGAAGCAACAATGCGTATCAGGTTCGAGCCTACAACGACAGTACCTACATCAGTTCCGACAGCAGTTTTGACTGGCAGACCGCTGCAGCGGTCTATGACGGTGATGGAAATCTGATCGCCTGCAGCGGAGATTTTCTGTTCTTTTCCTACGACACCGAAGAATACTGGGAAAGTGCAGATGAAAACTCCGCCATGAATCGCAGCGGTTATACCAAGGTCGATCTTAACATGGCGGCACTGACAGAAACTGTTTCCTCAGAAGATTTCTATATACAGGATCCCTGGTTTTCGTGGTCCAGTTTTTTTACCTTTGATACAAAATGCTGGCGTTTCACCGGTGCCTTTGACGGGATGGAATTCCGCGCTGATCGCATCGAATATGTACTTCGCACCGAATTTGAAACTGCACTGCACTCCCGTGAACCGGACGAACATGAAATTTATGTAGACGGCACCGAGTATGTCAGGTATGACTATTCTTACGGTGAAGTGATCCGCACCGAAGGAGTCCCCTGGCACACCCTGTATGACAACGGCCGACACCCCGAAGGTGCCGTTACCATCTATACGACCAACCCACAAGCAAGCATTTATGAAGAAGGCGAACCGCTCACCTTTGATGATAAAGACTACGACACCCTGCTCACTCTCCTGCTTTCTCAGGGCGTTTCAAACAGCACCAATCCGGGCAACAGCAACGGCAGCATCTTTGACTTGATCGTTCTGGAGCAAAGTCACATATATGACTACGACAAAATGATCGAAACCCCGGACGGAGGTCATACCTACGCCGCAAAATATTATATCACCACCGCCGTGCGATGCTCCCCCCTGCTCTCTGCCATGCAGGATCTGAAAGGGTTCTATCTGCTCACGTTCCTGGTTGCCTCCGCACTTGCACTGGCGCTTTATTTTACGTTTCGTAAAAAATTGCTCTTTCCTATCGTGGCTGTAAATGACGCGGTCGAGAGCCAGTGGAGTGATATTTACCGTCCGGAGGACTATTTACCCGGCTGGCGGGAACCTGCTGACCTGATCGAAAACTATTCCCTGACACAGGACCAACTTCGAATACGCCAGAATGAGATCAGCCGTCTGAACACCGCACTGGAGTACGCCAAAGATGCCGAGGAAAACCGACGGCAGATGGTGTCCAACGTGGCCCACGAGTTCAAGACCCCGCTGGCGGTCATTCACAGCTACGCCGAGGGTCTGAAAGAACACATCAACGAGGA
>JAZOBG010000086.1:0-3210 GCA_045595865.1 Oscillospiraceae bacterium | reverse complement strand
AAGCAGATCGGCCAGAGGCTCCAGACCCTTTTCCTTTGCGATGGTGGCGCGGGTGCGGCGCTTCTGCTTGTAGGGGCGGTACAGGTCCTCCACCTCGGCCAGGGTGGCGGCGGCATCGATGGCGGCAGCCAGCTCCTCGGTCAGCTTGCCCTGATTTTCGATGGAGTTCTTGACCTCGCCTTTGCGCTGCTCCAGATTGCGCAGGTACTGCAGGCGGTCGGCAAGCTGGCGCAGCAGCTGGTCGTCCATGGAGCCGTGCAGCTCCTTGCGGTAACGGGCGATGAAGGGGATGGTGGCCCCCTCGTCGATCAGAGTAATGACGTTTTTGACGTGTTCCTCGCTGCGGCCAAGCTCCTTGGCCAGAGTTTGAATCATCTGTTCCATAAGTCTTCCTCGCTTGTATTTAAGGCAACGGGGACCAAACCCCATGCCGGTTTTTTCGGGCGGATTTTCGCCCATACTGCGTCATTGGCCTTGGAAATACACAAAGTATTCCCTGCGGCCGCTTCCTTGTCTGAACAAAAATCCACTCCGAAAAAACTGCTTCGCACATTTCGGCGAGAGTAAGTTGAGTGGTTTTTGCGGTGAAAGACGCTTTGCTGATGAAAGATAAAGCGATAATTATATCGCCGAAATGCGGCATGGGTTTGGTTCCCGTTGCCTTTTATTCGCTATCGAATAAATCCGGTTTCATCGAATGGTATTAATCGCCGTCAAACAGTTCGGGTTTCTTTTGTGCGGTCAGGGCGGCGCCCTCCTTGCCGGTCATGTGCTCAATGTCCATGCGAATGACGTTGAGCCGGGGTATGGACTGGGCGATCTCGCTTTGGATGCGGTCGCTCATGCCGGGCAGATATTTCTCACCGAGGATGCGGGCGCCCTGTGCGATCTTGCGCTCATCATCCAGCACGCGGGCCTTGCCGAAGGCAATGACGCTGCGGTATACCGTGGTCAGCTGCTCGGGCACCACGTCGTCCTTGTCAATGACGCAGAAGGACACCTTGGGGCAGCTCTCGATGGCGTCGATCTTGTGGCCGGTCAGGGCACCGTGGAACCACAGGACACCGTCCTTATAGGCGTAACTCAGGGGCACGGCGTAGGGGTAACCGTCGTCACCCAGCACGGCCAGCACGCCCGAGGTGCCTTTGTTCAGAATCTCGATGCACTCGTCGGCAGTCAATTGTTGGTTGAATCGTCGCATTTCGCGGAACATGGGGTTTCTCCTTTGTAAAATAAAATCAAATCATTCTACCACAAAACCGGCGTGCCGACAATGCACGATTTCGGCAGTTTACTTTTTTGTCGGATTTTTATATAATATATTTATCGCTAATTTTGAATGAGCAAAGAAGGTCGTTTCATGCTTTCCGATTTGTTGACGGTTGCGGGTCAGGTGCTGACCCTGTTTTTAATGATGGCGGTGGGATTTGTTTTTGTGAAGCTGGGGTGGTTTTCCAAGGAGACCTCCAACCAGTGTACCCAGCTGATCCTGTACGCCGTAGGCACCAGCATTATCATCACCAAGCTGCAGATCGACTGCACTCCCGAGGTGGTGTCCACCATGCTGAAAGCCGCGCTGGGCATGGCCCTGACCTATGTGGTCATGATCCCCCTGTCCCAGCTGCTGTTCCGCAAGGAGCCCTCCGACACCGCCGTGGTGCGCCGGTTCGGCATTACTTACGCCAACAACAGCTTTATGGGCCTGCCTCTGCTGGCCGGTGTGCTGGGGGAGGACGCGCTGCTTTTCGGAGTCATCTCCATGCTGGTGTTCTTCACCTTCCAGTGGACCCACGGCGTGCTGATCTACGGCGGCAAGCTGAGCCTGAAAAGCGCCGTGCTCAATCCCGGCATCATTGCCATTCTCATCGGCCTGATTTTCTTCGCGGTGGGCTTCCGGATTCCCGCACCCATCTTCAACGCCATGGATTTTCTGGGTGATTTGAACACCCCGCTGGCCATGGTCATCATCGGGGGTCAGATGGCCCGTTCCGACATCCTCGGCGTACTCAAGCAGCCCAAGCTGTACCTGACCGCCGCCATCAAGCTGGTGTTCGTGCCTGCGCTGACCATGGTGCTGCTGCTGCCCCTGAACATGGATCCCCTGTCCTATTGCGCCTGCGTGGTGCTGTCGGCCTGTCCCACGGCGGGCATTACCTCCATGTTCGCCCAGATGTTCCACAGGGACGAGACGACAGCGGCCCGTATGGTCACCCTGTCCACCTTGCTTTCTATTATCACATTGCCTATTTTCGCTGTGCTGGCCCGGCAGATCTCCGGTCTTTCGTAAAATAATCTTATATGAAAGCTCAGAATCGTAAAAAAACACCATTTTTGTGTTCCTCGTTATAGATTTACGCCCCGGAATGGACTATAGTAAAAGAAAACATTCTCAAAGGAGAGCTGCATATATGAGTGTTGAACAAGCATACAATGAGCGCATGAACCGTCTGGACGCCGTCATCGCTCTGCAGGAGCCCGACCGGGTCCCCTTCGTGCCCCAGACCGGTGATTTTGTGGCCACCGCCTACGGCCTGAGCCAGTACGACATGATGAAGGATCTGCGCAATGTGATCCCCTGCATCAAACAATATTTGACCCGGTTCCAGCCCGATCTGGTGTGGCCGGTGTACGGGTTTTCCATCGACCCCTGCGAGCTGCTGCACGCCAATTTTATCCGTCTGCCCGGTCCCTCCCACGGTCTGCCCCGCAACAGCGGCTTCCAGATGATGGACGACACTTACATGGAAGACGACGAGTTTGACGAATATCTGATGGACCCCACCCACTTCATGCTGACCAAGGTGCTGCCCCGCAAGTACAAGGCTCTGGAGCCCCTGTCCAAGCTGCACTTCCGTGAGGTGTACGACCTGAAGGTCATGACCGAGTGGGGCGTGCTGGCTCAGCCTGACGTCAAGGCCGCCATGGAAGCCCTGATGCAGGCCGGTCAGATGATGCAGCAGCACATGATGCGCAACATTCAGGTGGGCAAGACCATCCGTGAGATGGGCTTTGCCACCTTCGGCGGCACCACCCACGCTCCCTTCGATCTGTACGCAGACAGCCTGCGCGGTCTGGTGCAGGGCGTTATGGACGTCAAGCTGTACCCTGACGAGGTGCTGGCCGTCACCGAGCGTATCGAGCAGATGAACACCGACCGCTTTGTGGCCGGGGTCAAGGCTCGGGGTGAGAAGTTCGTGTTTATGCCAAGTC
>JAZOBG010000085.1:0-7674 GCA_045595865.1 Oscillospiraceae bacterium | reverse complement strand
GAGGACTGGATGCGTTACATCACCGATGAAATTGCTCCTTTCATTCGGATGGATGCAAAACAACGCAACGGATGGGAAGGGGAGCCGGGTATTACGGCCTTTGGCTGCAGCCTGGGTGCCACCCATGCTGCCAACCTGTATTTCCGTTTTCCGGATATTTTTACCGGAATGCTGGCTCTGAGCGGCATTTTTACGGCTGACTACGGTTTTGACGGATACATGGATGAGCAGGTATATCAGAATTCTCCGGTACACTATCTTGCCAATATGCCCTCCCATCACCCTTATGTGGAAAAGTACAATCGAAACAACGGTATTATCTGCGTGGGTCGAGGGCCCTGGGAGATCCCTGACACCACCTATCGCCTGGAGCAGATTTTCCACGAGAAGGGGATTCACGTCTGGGTGGACTACTGGGGTTACGATTGTGCCCATGATTGGGACTGGTGGCACAAGCAGGTTGCATATTTTGTTCCTAAGCTTTTGGAAGTTTGATTGCTTTGCGAATTGAAAAGAGAGAAGAGATTTAGATGAAAAACTTCGTGTTTATTTCCCCTAACTTCCCGAAAAATTACTGGCAGTTTTGTCATGAACTGAAAAACAACGGTATGAATGTGCTTGGCATCGGCGATCAGCCCTACGACGACCTGAGTCCTGAACTGCGGAGCAGCTTGAACGAGTATTATAAGGTTGATGATCTGGAAAACTACGATGATGTATACCGTGCCGTTGCCTTCTTTATTTTCAAGCATGGCCGGATCGACTGGCTGGAATCCAACAACGAATACTGGCTTGTCCGGGATGCCAGATTGCGCACAGATTTTCACATTACCAGTGGTTTTCAGCATGATTACATGGACCGAATCAAGTACAAGTCCAAAATGAAGGAGTTTTATATCAAGGCCGGAATTCCGGTTGCCCGCTATCATCTGGTGGATGATCTGGAAGGATGCCGCGCCTTTATCAAGAAAGTTGGCTATCCCCTCTGTGCCAAGCCGGACAACGGCGTGGGTGCTGCAGGTACATACAAAATTTGCAACGAGGATGATCTGGTTAACTTTATTGAAGATTATCCCAAGGAAACTCCGTACATTATGGAGGAATTTATCACGGCGCAGATCAACTCTTACGATGCCATCATCAATTCGGAGGGTGAACCGATTTTTGAAACCGGAAACGTGACGGTGTCCAATCTGATGGAAGTGGTCAATACCAACGACAACTCCCTTTACTACATCCATAAAGAACTGCCTGACGATGTGCGTGCCGCGGGTCGTGCTACGGTCAAGAGTTTTGACGTTAGAAGCCGTTTCGTTCACTTTGAGTTCTTCCGCCTGACCGAAGATCAGTACATCGGAAAGAAGGGCGATGTAGTGGCGTTGGAGGTCAATATGCGTCCTTGCGGTGGTTTTTCGCCCGATATGATGAATTTTGCCAACAGCACCAACGTCTATAAAATCTGGGCTGATATGATCGCATTTGACCGCACGGATCTTCCGGAAGGGGAGCATTTCTACTGCGCTTTTATGGGCCGCCGTGACGGTAAAAACTTTGAATTAAGCCACAATGAACTGTTGGAGCGTTATGCACCCAAAATGAAGATGGTGGAGCGCATTCCTGATGCATTGTCCGGTGCCATGGGCAACCAGATGTACGTGGCCAATTTCTCCACTAAGGAAGAAATGGATGCTTTCTATGAGGATGCATGCCGCTGCGTATAATTGAATCCAAACATTGCAAAAGGGCCTGTCGCAAAATGTATTTCCGGCCCAACCAACCGATTAAAAAAGTTATGGGAAACCGCATTTTGAAGCGGTTTCCCATAACTATTTATTCGTTTAATTTTTGAATTTTCTATTTTGCAACAGGCCCTTGCTGTTTTCCTTCTGTTTGAGTTCCGGGTGAACCGGACAGAATAGGGTAGGGAGGGATGTGTATGGAATCATTTGTACGGGAAATTGTAAAGACATCGCTTTGTCTGATTTGCGCAGGTGGAGTGGCTATGATGGCACTGGGTATTGTGATCTTGTTTTGGCCTGAGTTTGTTTGCATGGTCGCCGCATGCAGTCTTATTCTTGCAGGAGCATTTCTTTTCGGAGGGACGGTTTATGGAATATTGAACGCAAATATGTCCCGAAATTGACGCTGCAACGAATTCGTGATATAATATACGAAAAAATCCGGGAGGAGTTAATGCAGTGGCGAAGCCGATTATTGCGATCATGTATGATTTTGATAAAACCCTGTGTACCCGGGATATGCAAGAATACACATTTATTCCCAGCGTCGGTATGAGGCCCGATGAGTTTTGGCGTCATACGGCCGAAGTGGCAAAAGCTGAGACGATGGATTCTATCCTCACCTATATGTACTGTATGGTGGAAAAAGCGCGTCAGGCTGGAAATCCTTTGACAAGAGAGTCTCTCGTTGCATGTGGCAAGGATATTGAATATCATCCCGGTGTGGAGGGGTGGTTTGAACGGATCAACCGATATGCAGAGGAAGCAGGCGTGGTTGTAGAGCATTACGTGTTGTCATCCGGGTTGAAGGAAATTATAGAAGGTACATCGATTGCAAAGTTTTTTAAGCGAATATATGCCTGCGAATTTCTGTATAAGGACGGACAAGCTTTTTGGCCCAAGATGGCAGTTAACTATACGAACAAGACTCAGTTTGTGTATCGCATAAACAAGGGCGTGCTGGATATCAATAACGACGTAGATCTGAATAATTCACGTCCGGATAATGAGAAGAGAGTGTTTTTCAGCAACATGGTCTATATTGGCGACGGATTGACGGATGTTCCCTGCATGAAGCTGGTGAAGCAGTCCGGTGGCCATTCGATTGCGATATACCACCCCGGACAGCATCACAATGCCGCACCGCTGCTGAAACACGAGCGAGTTGACTGGATGTTTGAGGCGGATTATTCCGAAGGAAGTGATTTGGATCATACAATGAAATTACTGCTGGAAAATTTGGCCTATTACAATAAACTTAAGGGTCTGAATGAACAACAGAAAAAAGAATTTAATGCATAGCGCACATAGACGCTGAGCGGAAAGGAATGGAGACAATCATGGAAAAGATAAGAATTCAAGACGATCTGTATACTTATGTCAATCAGGAAAAGCTGGAGGAATTGGTAATTCCCGATGATATGCCCGTGGCCGGTGGTTTCGCAACCCTCAGCACCGATTTGGAAAAACTCATGATCGGTGAATTCAACGCCATGTGCGCCGACGCGTCTTATCCCAACGAACATCTTGCCAGAGCCTGCACCCTGTACACTCTTGCAAAGGATGTGAAGCGAAAGAAAAAGCACGGCATCAAACCGGCTCTGAAAAATCTGTCCATCCTCAAAAAGTTGGGTACCATGCGCAGCTTTAATCTGCACACCAAGGAGCTGATCCTGAAGGGTATCGCCATGCCCCTGTATGTCATGGTGGAGCCCAACATGAAGGACACCACCCACCATTGCGTGATGCTTCAGGGCGCAAGCGTGATCCTGCCTGACGTTTCTTATTACAAGAACGAAGAGCAGCGGGATACACTGCTGAATATGTGGAGCGGCTTTGCAAAGCAGGTACTGGCCGTCGCCGGCCACAGCGAGGAAGAATGCGATGCTCTGCTGAAGGACACCCTGGCCTTCGACGCGCTCATCGCAAAGTATGCCAAGAGCCAGGAAGAGTGGTCTGAGTACACTAAGATGTACAACCCCATGAAGACCGGCAGAGTGGCAGGTATGGTCAAGCCCCTGAACCTGAAAAAGCTGCTTTCCGACCTCTTTGGATACGTTCCCGAGGAGATCATCGTGGCAGAACCCAGATACTTCAAGAATTTCAAAGAAATCTTTAATCCGGACACCTTTGAAATGTACAAAAACTGGGCCTATGTGACCACTTTGATGGGCAGCTGCAGTCTGCTGTCCGAGGAACTGCGCGATCTGGGAGGTGCGTTCCGCAGAGCCCTCTCCGGCATTGCCGCCGTCTCTTCCCCTGAGAAATTTGCCTATCAGTTTGCTTCCGGCATGTACAGCGAGCCCGTGGGTCTGTACTATGGCGAAAAGTATTTCGGCGAAGAAGCCAAAAAGGACATCACCGAAATCGTGCAGCAGATCGTGGCCACCTATCAGAAGCGCATCGAAACCAACGACATTCTGGAGCCTGCCACCAAGGAAAAAGCCATCCTGAAGCTGTCCAAGATGGGATTGAAGCTTGGTTATCCCGACCGGGTGGAAGATATCTATGACAAGCTGGTATTCGATGAAAGCAAGTCCCTCTTTGACATCGTAGGTGCTCTGCGCAAGATCCGCATGGAGGAAAACTTTGCAAAACTGGACAAAGAGGTGGACCGTACTCACTGGGCCATGCCCGGCCACATGGTCAACGCCTGCTACGATCCCTTCGTCAACGACATCACCTTCCCGGCAGCCATTCTGCAGCCTCCTTTCTACTCTATCAACCAGACCAGAAGCGAGAATCTGGGCGGCATCGGCGCGGTGATCGGCCATGAGATTTCTCACGCCTTCGACTCCAACGGCGCCAAATGCGACGAGCTGGGCAACCTGAACAACTGGTGGACCAAGGCCGACGAGCGCAAGTTCAACAAGAAAGTCAATGCTATGGTCAAGCAGTTTGATGGCATCGAATTGCCTTGGGGCACTGTCAACGGCAAGTTCACCGTCAGCGAAAACATTGCCGACAACGGCGGTATGGCAGTCACGCTGGACATCATGTCTTGCACCGAGGGAGTTTCTTTTGAAGAGTACTTTACTAACTGGGCAAGAGTATGGTGCCAGAAAGCAAAACCCGAATATCAGGCGCTGCTTCTGCAGGTGGATGTCCACGGCCCGTGCTGCCTGCGCGCCAATATGCCCCCCAGAAACTTCCCTGAGTGGTATGCCACTTTCAATGTGAAGAAGAGCGACGGCATGTATCTTGCTCCCTCCAAGAGAGTGGTTATCTGGTAACGGAATTTGCGTTACCCTGAATAGTCATCAGCGGCCTGCTGCGAAAAGCATATCCGGCCAACCTAACCTAATATAAATTACGGAGAACTGCTTTTTCTGCAGTTCTCCGTAATTTTTACCATCCTAATTTTCATGAAATTCTATTTTGCAGCGAAAAAACAAAAAGCGCCGTAACATACGTTACAACGCTTTTCGTGGTACGGCTGAAGGGATTCGAACCCCCGACCTTTTGGTTCGTAGCCAAACACTCTATCCAGCTGAGCTACAGCCGCATACCGTCTCTCATTGGGTTTCCCCTCGTGACAGCTTGATTATATTACCACATCTGTTTTTAAAATGCAAGAACTTTTTTTAAATTTTTAAAACTTTTTTATGCCGGGGTGGAGAAAAGGGAAGAGCCTCATGTTTTTGTGGACTGAGAAAGAGGAATGCGGTATAATTATAAAAAAAGATTGATTTGGGAGATACTACATGAAAAAGAAAGATATGATTTTGATTCTTGATTTGGGTAGTCTGGAGAATGACCGCCTCGTTCATGAACTCGATGAGTTGGGTGTATACAGCGAGATCCGTCCGTACGACATCACGTTGGAGGAATTGAATGCACTTTCGAACGTAAAGGGCATTATCCTCAACGGCGGTCCCAATTGCACGGCAGACGGGGTGGAAACCGATGTTGCTTTGGAAATCTACAATGCTCCTATGCCTGTCCTGATGGTGGACTATAAGGGGGATGAGCCATGGCCAGAGGATGAAGATAAGCGCAGGGAGACATTGGAATTGTTTGCCCTGTGCCTCTGTGGAGCCGAACCTGTTGGCCCCGTAACAGGTTGAGCGGGTGTTTTATTGTGAAAAACAAACACTGGAACTGGCAGTGTTTCAAGCATAATTTGGTCGAAAAAAAACTTGTGTTAAAAAAGTATCTGTGATATATTTTTTTACAGTTATTTGAATACTAAAGGGATGCAGAACACACGGTTCCGCACCTCAATTCAGGAGGTAAATTATGTCTGGTAATGTTCGTCCCGAAACTATGGAGCGTATTACTACGATTGCTCAAGCACAGGCTTTTATCGAAGAGCAGGTCGCTGAAGTGTGTGCTCAGGTTGGCGATAAAAAGGTTCTGCTGGCCCTGTCCGGTGGTGTGGACTCTTCTGTCGTTGCAGCTTTGCTGATCAAGGCCATCGGCAAGCAGCTGGTCTGCGTTCATGTCAACCATGGCCTGATGCGAAAAGGTGAAAGCGAGCAGGTCATTGAGGTGTTTGGAAAGGCGTTGGATGCCAACTTAGTCTACGTGGATGCCACCGACCGTTTTCTGGATTTGCTGGCCGGTGTTTCCGACCCCGAAACCAAGCGCAAGATTATCGGCGCCGAGTTTATCAAGGTGTTTGACGAGGAGGCTGCCAAGCTGGACGGTATTTCTTTCCTTGCTCAGGGCACCATTTATCCCGACATTCTGGAGAGCATCAAGGCTGCCGAGAGCGGCAAGCCTGTCAAATCCCACCACAACGTCGGCGGCCTGCCCGACGATATGGCTATGGAACTGGTTGAGCCGGTCAAACTGCTCTTTAAGGATGAAGTTCGCGTGGTAGGCGAGGCTTTGGGTCTGCCTCACGATATGGTCTATCGTCAGCCCTTCCCCGGCCCCGGCCTGGGTGTTCGCTGTTTGGGAGCAATCACTCGTGACCGTCTGCATGCTCTGCGTGAGGCCGATGCTATCCTGCGAGAGGAGTTCGATAACGCAGGTCTGGCCGGCAAGGTGTGGCAGTATTTTATTGCTGTGCCTGATGTCAAGAGCGTTGGTGTCCGTAATGAGATGCGTTACGAGGGCTGGCCTGCCATCATCCGTGCCGTCAACACCACCGATGCTATGACCGCCACCATCGAAGAGATTCCTTACGCTTTGCTGCATAAAATCACAGATCGCATCACTCACGAGGTTGAGGGTATCAACCGTGTTCTGTACGATTTGACTCCCAAGCCCATCGGCACCATCGAATGGGAATAATCCCACATTCTCGAAAAGTCTTGTATTTCAAGGTTTTTTGAGATTTTAGGGCATGCAAAAATAGCGTTTGACGTAAGTCTAACGTAATTGCCTAAAAATTGAAACAGAAGCACAAATACTCTGGTGAAAATATAAAGACAACGAACCCACAGCGGAATCTTCTTGCTGTGGGTTCTCAATTTTTGTGATATAATTAGTTCGATAAATAAGATTTATTATGAGAGTGGGTTCCATTATGAATAAATTGAAATGCACAAATTTTTTAATGCTTACTATCGCAGGCATTGTTAATGCATTTGGTATTACTATTTTCTTAATGCCTGTAAAATTATATGATAGCGGCATCTCTGGAACGTCTATGCTTTTAGACCAACTAACACCAGAATATTTAACGCTTTCAATTTTCCTTACTATATTGAATATTCCGCTATTTCTTTTCGGACTCAAAAAGCAAGGGTGGGTATTTACTGTATATGCCATATACGCGGTTTGTATCTACTCATTATTTGCTTGGTTAATTACGGATGTATTTCCGATTGATGTGAGTATTGCCTCGCCGTTAGCGGGTACGGATTTGCTTCTTTGTGCCCTGTTTGGCGGTGTAATTTCTGGTATAGGAAGCGGCATAGCAATTCGCTATGGCGGGGCTATGGACGGTATTGAAGTTATGGCAGTAATCTTTGCAAAGCGACTT
>JAZOBG010000084.1:0-17180 GCA_045595865.1 Oscillospiraceae bacterium | reverse complement strand
GCATAGAATGGACTGACCGGCCCTTCGGTCGGTCCAATCTTGTGACGGAGGAATGTGCGCAATGCCTACCTTTTATAATCAGGCGACCCTGACTTACAACGGAAATACCATCAACTCCAACGTGACCACGGGGGAACTGGTGGATGCCCTGACCGTGACCAAGACCGCCATCATCGACACCTACACCCGGGACAGTGAAGTGACCTACGCAGTTACCATCGTCAATACCGGGGATGCTGCCCTTGCCGGTTTGACCGTGACCGACGATTTGGGTGCCTACGACTTCAACGGCACCGGGCTGGTCCCCCTGACCTACGTGACGGGGAGCGTCACGCTTTTCGTCAACGGGGTGCTTCAGCCCGCCCCTGTCGTGGATGCCGGTCCTCCGCTGGTCATCAGCGGCCTGACCGTTCCGGCCGGAGGGATCGCCACCCTGATCTATGTTGTCCGGGTCAATGAATTTGCTCCGCTGGATGCCGACCGGACCATCACCAACCGCGTGGTCGTGACCGGAAGCTGCGCCGACGTGGAAGCCGCAGCCGTCATCACCGTGCGGGCAGAAGCCGATCTGACCATTGCCAAGTCGCTCAATCCTGCCACGGTGACCTGCGGCGGAAATCTGACCTACGGCTTTGTGGTCCAGAATACCGGGAATACGCCGGTGGTGGCCACCGACGATGCCGTCATCACCGACACCTTTGACCCTGCCCTGCGTGACATTACCGTTACCCTGAACGGGACCGTTCTGACTGCGGGGGTCGATTACACCTATGACGAGGCCACCGGCGCATTCGCCACTCTGCCGGGGCGCATCACGGTCCCTGCCGCCACCTTTACCCAGAACCCCGACGGCACCTGGACCGTCCAGCCCGGCATCAGCACGCTGATCGTTTCGGGAACCGTGTAAAATAACAAAGCAGTTCGGCAAAACTGCCCGGGAGCGAATACTTCCGGGCAGTTTGCTATGTTCTGCCTCCGAAGAAAATAACCATGCGGCAGGAAGCAAAATGCGGTTGCATGGCCATAAGAAGTCGTGTTAAAATAGGCTACCATCCCTGAAAAGGAGAAACAACAATGAAGATTTCCGACAGCATCCGATATGTGGGCGTCAACGACCACAAAATTGATTTATTTGAAGGCCAGTATGTTGTCCCCAACGGCATGGCTTATAATTCCTATGTAATTGTGGACGAAAAGGCTGCCGTCATGGATTCGGTGGACGCACGCTTTGCCGACGAATGGCTGAGCAAGGTGGCCGCCGCATTGGACGGACGCAGCCCCGACTATCTGGTTATCCAGCATATGGAGCCCGATCATTCGGGCAGCATTCTTGACTTCCTGCAGGCCTACCCGGAGACCACCGTGGTCGCCTCGGCCAAGGCTTTCGCCATGATGAGAAATTATTTCGGGCAGGATTTTGCACCCCGGAGCCTTACGGTGGGGGAGAACGATACCCTCGATCTGGGCGGACGAGCCCTGACCTTTGTCACCGCCCCCATGGTACACTGGCCCGAAGTCATCGTGACCTACGACAGCAAAGACAAGGTGCTGTTCTCGGCCGACGGCTTCGGCAAGTTCGGCGCGCTGGACGCGGAGGAGGATTGGGCCGACGAGGCACGGCGTTATTACATCGGCATCGTGGGCAAGTTCGGCGTAGCGGTGCAAACCCTGCTGAAAAAGGCGGCAAGTCTGGACATCCGGACCATCTGCCCCCTGCACGGCCCGGTTCTGACCGAAAATCTGTGCTATTACATTGGCCTGTACGATGACTGGTCCTCCTACGCCGTGGAGGAAGAGGGAATTGTGGTCGCCTACACCTCGGTGTACGGCAACACCACAAAGGCCGTCCTGCAGCTGGAAGAGCAACTGCGCGCCAAGGGTTGTCCCAAGGTGGTTGTACATGATCTGGCCCGGTGCGATGTGGCCGCTGCGGTGGCCGATGCCTTCCGGTACAGCAAGCTGGTGCTGGCCACCACGACATACAACGGCAGTGTGTTCCCCTTCATGCATACCTATATCCACCACCTGACCGAACGGGGCTTCAGCAACCGCATGGTGGCCTTTATGGAAAACGGCAGCTGGGCACCCATGGCGGCCCGAGTCATGAAAAGTATGCTGGAAAAGAGCAAAAATCTGACCTATGCTCAGAATGAAGTGAAGATCCTTTCGGCTTTGAATCAGGAGAGCGCGGCACAACTGGCCGCTCTGGCTGACGAGCTGTGCAGTGCGCAGTAAGGATCGGAGAACAGCATGAAGTTTTTTATGCTTGCGGTCCTTGTGGTCGTTGCTCTGATCCTGCTGATTGCATGGATCTGCTACCGCATGGCTTTTTACGCCACCCGGAAGAAAACCCTGCCCGACGACGTCATCGACGTACCCGACGGGGAGGTATACCGGCCCTTCCGGGCGCAGTTTGAGGCGTGGGGGCGGGAGGTACGCGCCATGCCCCACGAGGAGTTTCAAATCACCTCCTTTGACGGGCTGAAACTGTGTGCAAAGTTTTACGAATATGCCCCCGGCGCGCCCATTGAGTTGATGTTCCACGGCTACCGCGGCAATGCCGAGCGGGACCTGTCCGGCGGCGTGCAGCGCTGCTTCCGATTGGGACGCAGCGCCTTTATCGTGGATCAGCGCTGCAGCGGAAACAGCGAAGGGAATGTGATCACCTTTGGGGTCAAAGAACATCGGGATTGTCTGTCGTGGGTGGATTTCACGGTGGAGCATTTCGGCCCCAAGGTGAAGATCATCCTGTGCGGCATTTCCATGGGCGCATCCACCGTGCTGATGGCATCCGGAAAACCGCTGCCCGAAAACGTCATCGGCGTTCTGGCTGACTGCGGATTTTCCACGGCCAAGGATATCATCAAGAAGGTCATCCGTCAGCTGAAACTGCCTGCCGATCTGGCCTATCCCTTCGTGAAGTTGGGAGCAAGGATTTTCGGACGGTTTGATCTGGAGGAAACCTCGGCACTGGAGGCAGTGAAGCACAGCACCATCCCGGTGATCTTTTTTCACGGGGAGGACGATAATTTCGTTCCCTGCGACATGAGCCGGGTCAATTACGAAGCCTGCGGGGCAAAGAAAATGTTGGTGACAGTCCCCGGCGCCGACCACGGCCTGTCCTACCCCGTGGACCCGGAGACTTATTTGTCCTCTCTGCGGGAATTTTTCGGCCCGGAAGCATCCTGGCAAACGCAGGCCGCGAAAAGTGAATCGTAAAAGCACGCCGGTGATTCTCTCTGCGAGGACCACCGGCGTATCTCGTTCAGCTCGACTGCGGCCCAAGCAGGACGGGCTGCAGTTGTCGGCCTTCTGTGGCGGCACGGACGGTGTCTACCACCAAATCGAAGTCAGCCACCAACGAGGTGGGTTTTCCCTCCGGGTCATCCTGCCGGAAGGGGACGAAGTAGACGCTTTTGCGGCAAAGCAGTTCCCCGATGTTCCGGGCTGCGGCGCCAAGGCCGTCGTTGGTGGATACCGCCAGAACGAGGGGTCTTCCGTTGCGCAGATGGGCCTTGGCCGCCATGGTCACGCTGGTGTCTGCGGTTCCTGCGGCCAGCTTGGACAGGGTGTTGCCGGTGCAGGGAGCGATGACCAGTACATCCAACATTTGTCTGGGACCGATGGGCTCGGCGGCAAGGATGGTCGAGATAATACGCTTGTCGCAGATGCGCTCCATCTCGCGCAGAAACTCATGAGCGGGGCCGAAGCGGGTGTCGGTGGCCACCACGGTCTCCGACGCGATGGGGGTCACATTCCCAAAGGCCGCTTTCACCTGTTCCAGCGCCGCCATGGCCCGGCTCAGGGTACAGAAGGAGCCGCACACGGCAAAGCCAACGCGAAGAGGCTGCATGTTCACACCCCCTCTTCCCGCAGGATGTTGCAGATGGTGGACCAGACCGCCCGCGCGGCGGTCACCGGAGCCACCTTGCCGGGGAGAGACAGCGCCCACGCTACCTTGACCCCCAACTGCCGGGCGGCGTCCAGATCCACTCCGCCCGGTTTGGAGGCCAGATCGATGACAAAACAGCCTTCTTTCAGCTCAGCCAGACGCTCCAGACCAAGCACCCGGGTGGGTACCGTGTTGATAATCAGGTCGTAAGGACAGAGCCAGCCGTCCAGCTCGTCGGTATGCTCCACGCAGAAGTCGTGGGCCTCCACCCACGCAAGGTCGGAGCATTTCCGGGCCGACAGGCTGACTTTGGCTCCCAATCCCTTCAGCCGGAGGGCCAGCAACTTTCCCACCCGTCCGCAGCCGATGACCAGTACCCGTGCCCCGTGGAGCGTAATGGGCAGTTCCTCCATGGCGATTTGGATAGCCCCTTCCGCTGTGGGTACGGCATTGGCTTGCGCCAACTCCTCCCGGGCGAAGTAGTCGTGGAGTACCAGCCCGCGTTCTGCGGCCAGGGCGGCGGTGTTGGGGTCCACCTTTCCGGCGCAGATCACCTGCCCCGGCCGCAGGGCATCCAGCACCCCGGCCAGAGGGTGGCTGCCGTGAGACAACGGGGTGTTCAGCAGACTTCCGTCCCCGGTTACGGGCAAGGGAAGAATGACGCAGTCGGCCAGTTCCACGCCCTTGGTGGATTCTTCACCCTCTGTCACTCGGTCCAGTGCGTATATATGGACAGTGTGACTCTCGCGGCGGAGCAGTTCGGCCAACCGTACCTGCCGCAAATCTCCGCCGATGACCCACACATTCAATCGATGCTTCAATGGGCATACCTCCGTTCAAGGTAAGATGCCATATCTTATTCGACCAGAGGGCGATGTGTGAGAGCTTGCATAGGGCGGGAACTTTTGCGGCGAATTTTCGTCTAAGAAAGCAGAACAAAACTTCGGAAAGGTGGGAATAGCATGAAAACGATTGCGGTATTGCTTTTGGTGAGTGTATTTTTGTTTGGACTGATGGGCTGCATACAAGAGGCAGAGAAGGAACAAATACCGGAAACCTCTCCAACGGAAGTGACCGAGACAGCCGCGACTATTCCGGAGTTTTTCTACGAAGAAGTGAAAAATCGGTTTGGAGAGGGAACGCCCGGGGTCAAAACCGACGAGTTCCGAAATGTTACATCGACACCTATACGGAATGAGACCGACGCCGTCGAGCGAGCGAAAGCTGAGTGCACCGTGGAGAATGACATCGTGCGTGTTCGGTACGACCGTACCGCCGATATTTGGGAGGTCTGCTTTCTGGCTAACCACCCCGGCGGCGGACAGGATGTGTACCTGAACAGCGACGGTGTGACCCAGCTGATCGTTTACGGAGAATAAGAAAAGGCGTTGTGCGACATGACTCGCACAACGCCTTGTATTTTTATGGTCTTTTTCTCAGCAGGGACTGTTTGATGTCCCACAGTTTCTGGGATAAGTCCACATAGTAGTTGTGGGGGTTTTCAAAACGCTTGACCTCGTCCCACAGGGTATCCACCTGTGCGGCGCAATAAGCGCGGCTTTCCTCGATGGAGGGCAGGTGGTACACCAGCTCGCCGTTCCGGAAGATGGGTTCCAACAGGGGCTTGGCAGTAAAGTTGGTCAGAGTTTTGCGTTTCCAGGTCTCAATGGGGTCGAAGATCTCCAGCGGCTGGGTCTCGTCGATGACCTCATCGTGGAGTGTCAGCAGGTCGGCCTCGGCCTTGCCGGTCTCGTTGTCGAACAGACGATAGACCTTTTTGAAGTGGGGAGTGGTGATCTTGGCGGCATTTTCACTGATCTTGATTTTGGGGAGGATGGTGCCGTCGGCATTTTCCACGGCGGCCAGCTTGTACACGCCGCCGAAGACCGGCTCACTCTTGGAGGTGATCAGACGCTCACCCACGCCGAAGCCGTCGATCTGGGCGCCCTGTACCAGCAGGTCACGGATGATGTACTCATCCAGCGAGTTGGAGGCCATGATTTTGCACTCGGTCAGGCCGGCTTCGTCCAGCATGCGGCGGGCCTTTTTGGACAGGTAGGTCAAGTCGCCCGAGTCAATGCGGATGGCGCACTTGGTGATGCCGCATGACTGGAAGGCCTTGATGGCATTGGGTACGCCGGACTTGAGCACATTATAGGTGTCCACCAACAGGGTGGCGGCGTTGGGATAAAGCTCACAGTAGGTCTTGAAGGCGGTGTACTCGTCGTCAAACATTTGCACCCAGGAATGGGCCATGGTGCCGCCGGCGGGGCAGCCGTACCATAGGTCGGCCAGGGTACATGCGGTACCGGAGGCACCGGCGATATAGGATGCACGGGCGCCGGACAGTGCGCCGTCGGCACCCTGTGCGCGGCGGGAGCCGAACTCGGACACAGGGCGGCCCTGTGCGGCGCGGACGATGCGATTGGACTTGGTGGCAATCAAAGACTGGTGGTTGATCGTCAGCAGCAGGAAGGTCTCAATAAACTGGGCCTGAATGGCGGTGGCGCGCACGGTGAGAATGGGCTCGCCGGGGAAGATAGGGGTACCCTCGGGAACCGCCCAGATATCGCCGGTGAACTTAAAGTTTTTCAGGTAATCCAGAAATTCCTCACAGAAGCAGTTTTTGCCGCGCAGGTAGGCAATGTCTTCCTCATCAAAGGACAGGTTCTGGATGTATTCCACCACACGCTCCAGACCGGCGGCAATAGCAAAGCCGCCCCCGTCGGGCACACTGCGGAAGAACAGGTCGAAATAGCAGATGCGCTCGCCCATGCCGGTGCGCAGATAACCGTTGCCCATGGTCAGCTCATAGAAGTCGCAGAGCATGGTGTAATTGATGTGATGTTTCATAAACGATACCTCATTTTTGTGTAGGGACCGGCGTCCCCGACGGTCCGTTTGGGTGGGGAATTATTTGCGGTTCAGGACAGTGACCTGCAGGCCTTCCAGAATATCCAGCGCCTTTTCGTGCATGACGGGGTCGTTGGAGGCGGTCAGATTGGCGTCTATCACGATTTCGGCCTCGGGCAGGGCGGCCTTGGCGATGACGGCGTTGGACAGCACGCAGATGTGGCTGACCAGACCGCACAGTTCCACCTGACCGTAGTCGCACTCCTCCAGCCAGTTGCCCAGCTCCAGCGAGGGAAAGGTAGCCTTGCAGAAAAATTCATCCTTGTCCTTGGAAGCGTCGGCCACCTTGTCGTAGATGTACCAACCCTCGGTCTCACGGATGCAGTGTTCCACAGGCAGTTTGCGCCCCTCTTGCGTTTCGAGGTAATCCTCGTCGTGGGTGTCCACGGTGAAGATAATATCGTCCCCGTTTTTGCGGTATGACTGAATGCGTTCCACGATGGGGCCGGCCAGCGCCTCAGCGCCGGGAAAACCCAGACTTCCGTTTACAAAATCATTCTGATAATCCACAACAATGAGAACCCGGTTCATGTTTCGTCCTCCTTCAGCAATTTGTCGTAGCAATAATAGGGGTTGTTCCGCTTGGGAAAGTAAAACTCAGCCAGCTTGGTAAAGCCGTGCTTGGTGATTAGGTGCTGCATACGGTCGTTCATGCAGTAGGTGTCGATGCGCAGGGACTCCACACCCCGGCGAATACCCTCTTTTTCAAATTGCGCGAAGAGCATGGAGGCGACGCCCCGGCCCATGGCGCAGGGATCGACCGCCACACGGTGCATGGACACGGCGGGTTCCGGTCGGCGGAAGGGGAGAGGTTCGTAATCCGGCTCGTGGCGGCAGACAATGGCGGCCACGCCCAGAATCGTATCTTCCTCGTTGACCACGCACCAGAGTTCCTCACGGGCAATATCCTCGGCGAAGGCTTCAATGTAGGGGTAATCTTCGCCCCACTGGTCGCTGCCCCAGGAGATCATTTCTGCCACGGTGCGCTGCACCAAAGCCCAGATGGTATCCAGCTCTTCGGGGCGGGCAAGTCGAATGGTGTTCATGGAGGTTCTCCTTACAGGGGTAATGGCCCCATGGCGTCGTGCAGTTCCCGGGTGACGGCACCCCGGAACAGGCGGTCGGCCCAACCGTGCATGTCCTCCAGCTTGGCAGGGATGTGGGCAGGCTCCAGTTTGCCGTTGGCAGACACATCGCTGTCCAGAATAAAGCGGGTCTCGCTGCCGGGGGCAGCCTGACCGGGGATGTTTTTGCGGATCATGCCGGGACCGGCGTGGACTTTCAGACGGCAGCCGTCGGTCAGAAGGGTCTCGATATCCACCGAGCACTTGTTCACGGCGGCCTCGTCCACATCGGGCTCCTCCAGAATACCCAGCCACTGGCTCTGGATCAGGTCGTCCCAAAGCAGGCCGTCCATACCCACAGCCTTGCGGGAGAAGGCATTCAGATACCGCAGGCCGATGCGCTCAAACCACGCGGGTTGATAGATACGGATGAACTGGGCCAACAGGAAGTCCAGGCGCTGGGCAAATTCCTCCCATTGGGTGTAGGCCATGGTGGACAGGGCGATGAAATTGCTGGTCAGGTTGACCTTCCACTTGCCGCCCTTGCTGACAAAATTGTAATTGGTCACGGGAGCCTGCTGCTGCAGGTTGGCGTTGGGGGTTCCCACGCCGTTGACCTTGGGGGGCGGAAACTCCTGACGGGCGGCAAACTGGGGATATTCGCTCCGGATTGCTTCCTGAAATTCCGCAGGCTCCTTGGCGGAAATGGTCAGGATGGTGGGAAAGCGCAGCTGGCAGATGACCTCCACCAGCGGGCTGCGGGTGTATAAAAATCGCTCGTCCTTGGGGGCGAATAACATGGAATGACCTTCTTTCGATTAGAAATTGAACTTATGGATGCGGTCGTAGGGGGAGACGATGCAGTCAAAGCGAACCGCCTTGCCTTCGATGGAATGGTCTGGTTTGATGCCGGCCAGATAAGGTCCCTTGGGGGGACGCTTGATGATGAGTTTTCTTGGTCTGGCCTGCATGGCGGCAAGCATCATTTCGCGTTCATCCAGACAGGGGAACTCCAGTTTCTGAATCATCTGCAGCTTTTTCTTGACCAACGCACTCTTCTGTCGGGCGGGAAACATAGGATCCAGCAGTACCACGTCGGGAGAGGGCTCGGCCTGCGCCATGGCGGTGATGCTGTCGCCGTGGACGGCGGTCATGTGTGCGGCAATGTCGGCCAACCGGGGGTCGCGGGCGGCACGCTCCAGCGCATCGCGCAGCAGGGCGTAGATGATCGGGTTGCGCTCGTACAGCGTCACATGGAACCCGGCAGCGGCAAGGAAAAAGGAGTCCTCGCCCAGTCCGGCGGTGGCATCGATGGCGGTCAGGGGACCGTCGGCGTTCTTGATTTTGGCCGCCTTTACCAGAAACTCCCCGGACAGCCCCTTCAGCCGGGGCAGCAAGCGGGAAAAATCGGCTTGCAGTTCCTGTCCGTCGAAGCAGAGAGCCAGTCCCTCGCTGTCCAGCCGCAGCAGCAGGCCACTCTCCCCGGGCTTGTCCGTATGAAATTGTGTCCGCAGCCACTGTGCGGCTTCGGTTTCGGCCACTTTGGGCGCAATGCACAGAGTTACCGAGGTAATGTGTTGTTGCAGTTCGTTCATGCGGAGCATCCTGCCTATCATATTTTGCTTAATATTATATTTTATCCGCTTTATGCAGGAATGTCAACGCAGGGTGAGCGCAAAAACAGCGGCCCAGAGGTCCTTTTGGACTTCCGGGCCGGAATTTTTATGGGGTGCTCCTTAAACTTGCAGTTGTTTGTAAAAATCCAGCGTGCGGAAGCCGCGCTCCAGCTGGGTCAGCAGGAAGGCCTCGGCGGTATTGGACAGCAGGCGCAGGCTTTCCTCATCCACCCGGAAGGAGAACAGCCGCTTGGGGTCGCCGTACACAATGTACCGTAGGGCGGACAGGGCGCCGGGGGACAGGGGCATGGAGATGCCGTCACCCACCGCACCCCGGCAGGCGGCGCAGTGGACCACGCCTTCTGACAGGTTGAACTGGGCGTTTTCGGGGTTATCTGCGCCACACACCTCGCAGGAATCGGCCAGCGGAGCGTAGCCCGCCACGGTCAGCAGCCGCAGCTCAAAGGCAGCTTTGACCAAAGGCAGAGGCTTGTCCAGGGTGTCAAGGGCATACAGGGAGTTAAGCAGCAGGGACAGCAGTTCCGGTTCCGGCTGGCCCTCCTCGGCCACAGCCTCGGTGACTTCGGCAAAGTAAGAGCCCAGCGAAAGCTTGACCAGGTCCTCCCGCACGTGACGAAACAGAGCGACGGTGGAACCTTCGCTCAGGGTGTAATAGTCCTTATACTCAAACAGGGTCATGTCCGACCATGCCAGCAGCTGGGAAGGGGCCGCCAGCGCGCTGCCCTTGCGGCGACAGCCGCGGGATTTTACGGTGCGCTTGCCGCCCTCTTCGGTCAGTACGGTCAGAATTTTGTCCGCTTCTTTGTAATTGGTTTCCCGCAGGACGATGCCTTTGGTTACGATGTGCATATACTCACCTTATGTAGGGGGACCTATGTCCCCGAAGTGTCATCCGTCCGTTAAGGGCCCTTGTATCGGCCCATGAGCAGCGTGTCCCGGTACGGCGGCCCGAAGGGGTCGGTTACCGGGTCGGAAAAGGTATAGTGGTACAGAGAATACGCCTCCGGCAGCCCGGTGCGCGCAAACAGATCCCAAAGTGATTCGGCGGTCATGAAGCATCACTCCTTGGGACTATCTTTGCCCGACCGCCAAACATTATCAATGGGAAATCCTGTGACAAGAATACCAAAAGACTCCGCGCATTTCAATAGAAAACGCGCGGAGTCTTTTGGTTATTCCGTTACGATCAGTGCCACCAGAAATTCTTCCAGTTCCGATTTGGAAATGCCGCTGAGTTCGATGTCATAGTACAGGCCCTCGTGGAAAAAGCTGGTCATGTACAGACCGCTGTCTCCGTGTATGACAAGGGGGGTGCCGTTGATGGTGGATTCCTTTGGGTTTTCGCTGACAAAAAAGCAGTCCCGCAGGGGCGTTTCAAAGGGGCAAATTGCCACCGTGGCGCTGCCGCCGTCCCCGTTTTCCAGAGTAAAGACATAATCGTGCAGGGTGTCGTATTCCTCGCTCCGGACCCCATCTTTATAGCCGCGAATCATGTGTGAATAAAAATTTGTTTTCTGCCATCCTTCGGGGAAACGGGTGGTGAAGTCCTCGTAGGGAATGTCGGTGTTATCATGAAATTCAGCCAGAACCATTTGCCACACATCATAGGGCAGCTTGTCGTAGTGTTTGATTTTCAAATCCATGTCGGCCACGCCCACGCCGTTCAGTGTGTTGATACGCAGCGTTACCTCCACCTCCGGGGCAGTGGTGCCGGGGGTGTCGGGTACAACCTCGCCGGGGGAGATGATGGGGTTATCCGTGTTCGGCCCCGGTACGGTGGGGGAGAAGTGTGGGGTCACCACGGCGGCACCCACGGCAAGAATGCAAAGGCAGGCGGCCAGTGCGCTCCAATTCCGAATGCTGTGCTTCTTCTTTGCAGGGGCCAGCCGTGCCCGGTCGGTTTCGTACAGCAAATCGTCGCTTAAAAGGTTCAAAGACTCACTGAGATATTGGGCAGTCATAAATCAAATCCCTCCTGTTTCAACGCTTCCCGCAGGCTCAGCCGTGCCCGGTGCAGGATGCTTTTGACCTTGGACGGGGTGAATGGGTGGCGTGCGGTGATTTCGGCTACGCTGTCACCGTAGTAGTAGCGTTCCAGAAAGATCTGCCGTGTATCGGGACGCTGTTTCCGCAGCCAGCTTTCGATGGCCCCGGCCAGCAAAAACTGATCCACCACCCGTCCGGTCACATCTCCGCCGGAGACACATTCCTCCAGTTCGGACAGGGACAGCGCGTATTCCGAGCCGCCCCGTTTGTCCCGTGTGCGCGTCCGGTATCGGTCGATGGAAAGCTGCCGGGTGATCTTGCCGAGAAAGGCCCGCAGCACATCGGGACGGTAGGGCGGCATGGAGTTCCAGGCTTTGAGATAGGTGTCATTGACACTCTCCCGGCTGTCCTCGTGATCGAACAGAATGTTTCGGGCGATGTGCAGCAGATACTCGCCGTATTTCGTTTCTGTTTCCCGGATCGCAGCTTCGTCCCGCTGCCAATATAATTCCACGATCTGATGGTCCTGCATCGGTACACCTCCTTTGGGTCGTTTTCAGGCGCCTTCACCCCTATAGCCGACAAAACCCGGTGGTTGGTTGCGCCCGGGGAGAAAAATATTCAGAAAAAAGGGCCGGGAATTTCCCGGCCCTGATGGAGTGTATTAATCGTCCTTGAATCCGAAGTTTTTGATCAGACCGATGTTGTCGCGCCAGTTTTCTTTTACCTTGATCCAAGTTTCAAGGTAAACCTTGGTGCCCATGAAAGACTCCACGTCCCGGCGGGCCAGGGAGGAGATTTTCTTCAGCATAGCGCCGCCCTTGCCGATGATGATGCCCTTGTGGGAGTCCTTTTCACAGTAGATGGTCACGTGCATGTCGATGATGCCGTCGTCGCGTTCACTCCACTTGGTGACCTCGACAGCGGTGCCGTGGGGGATCTCCTTGTCCAGACAGAGCAGCAGCTTTTCGCGCACGATCTCGGCGGCAATCTGGCGCTCGGGCTGGTCGGAGGTCATGTCCTCGGGGAACAGTTGGGGCCCCTCGGGCAGGAAGGTCTCCAGAATGTCCAGCAGCTGCTCGGTGCCCTCGTTTTCCTTGGCGGAGATGGGTACCACGGCGGTCCACTCATGGGCCTCGCCGTAGGTGGCCATGACGGCCAGCAGGTCTTCCTTTTTGACGGTATCGATCTTGTTGATGACCAGCACGGCGGGGCAGCCCAGGGCCTTGATGCGGTCGATCAGCTCCTGCTCGGGAGCGCCGATGTTGGGAATAGGCTCCACCACCAGTACGATGGCGTCCACGTCGGACACGCTCTGGCGCACCACGTTGACCATGTAGTCGCCCAGACGGGTGCGGGCCTTGTGCAGGCCGGGGGTGTCCAGCAGAACGAACTGACACTCGCCCCGGGTGACCACGCCGGTGATCCGGTTGCGGGTGGTCTGGGGCTTATTGGTGACGATGGCCACTTTGTCGCCCACCAGAGCGTTGGTCAGGGTGGACTTACCCACGTTGGGACGGCCACAGATGGTAATAATGCCGCTTTTTTTGATTTCAGTCATAGGTGATCCTCATTTCTTTGAGCATTTTATTGTTCCAGTGCCTTTTTGCACTGATAGAACGCAACGATGTACACGATGGCGGCAATAAACCACACGATCATAGCAACCACAGCCAGACCGGTTGCCAAAATGTTTGCCAAATAAGTTATAATCAGGCAGACCAGGGTTATGTACCATGCGGTGCGCAGGCGGGAGGAATTTAGATCACGTGCCCACACGGGCTCCATTTGTTCCACGCCCTGCAGAATGAAATAGGTGACGACCAGCTGCAGTGCCGTGCCGATGATACTGAGATAGCCGGCCTTGAGCAGAGGCAGCCAGAAGATGGCGGCCCAAACGGTCGCTGCGATGATCCAAGGCTGTGCCTTGTGATAGGCGGGGACCTCGCTGTGCTCCCGGTTGTATTCCTTCATGCCGAAGTAAATCAGAAGGTAACCCACAAAAGCGGGCAAAATGGAAACTTCGTTAATGTTAATGTCGAAAAACAGGAAAAGCAGTCCCCAGAAAATTTTGTTCATATATCCTCACTTTCAGCGGGTGATTTCCAAGGTCTCCAGAATGGCTTCCTCTCTTGCACGCATCTGAGCCTTCATGGGGCCCTCGTCCATGTGGTCGTAGCCCAGCAGATGGAGCACAGAATGGACGGACAGATAGGCCAGTTCGCGTTTCAGTGGGTGTCCGAACTCGGCTGCCTGTTCGGCGCAGCGCTCCAGCGAGATGACCATGTCACCCAACGGCACCCGTCCGGTGTCCGGGTCGGCCCAGTTTTCCTCGGGTTTGTCCCCCGGCTGCAGGTTGAACATGGGGAAGGACAACACGTCGGTGGGGCGGTCCACATCCCGCTGTGCCCGGTTGATCTCATGGATGCCCGCGTCATCGGTGATCAGCAGATTGATCTCACAGGGCACACTGACCCCCTCGGCGTTCAGTGCGGCAGTGATGACCCGGCGCAGCAGCCGCTTGTGGCGGGGGCAGCCGGACACTTCGGCGGCAAAGTGCAGCTTGTGTTTCATATTCAGCGCCGCCTTCCGTAATTCTGGTTGGGGGTTTTGGCCTTGTCGGCCGGCTTGCGGCTCTCTTCGTACTTGTCGAAGGCCTTGACGATGTCGCGCACCAGCTTATGGCGCACCACGTCGCGGTTGGACAGGCGCACCACGGCAATGTCGTCGATGCCGGAGAGTAGCTGGGCACAGGTTTCCAGACCGGAGTCGCTCTGGCGGGGCAGATCGATCTGGGTCACATCGCCGGTCAGCACCAGACGAGAACCCTCGCCCAGACGGGTCAGCGCCATCTTCAGGGTGGACAGAGAGGCGTTCTGGGATTCGTCGATGATGATGAGGGAATTATTTAAGGTGCGGCCGCGCATGTAGGCAAGGGGAGCGATCTCAATGGTACGGTTTTCCATGTAACGCTGCACACGCTCGCGGCCGAGGATCTCGTCCAGCGCATCGTACAGGGGGCGCAGGTAGGGATCCACCTTATTCTGCAGGTCACCGGGCAGGAAACCAAGGCGCTCTTCACCGGCTTCGATGGCGGGGCGGCTCATGACGATGCGTTCAATTTCCTTGCGGTGGAAAGCGGCCACGGCAGCGGCTACGGCCAAGTAGGTCTTGCCGGTACCGGCAGGGCCGATGCAGATGGTCACCGTGTTGTCCTTCAGCGCCTCCACGTAGCTTTTCTGACCCAGCGTGCGGCACTTGATGGGCTTGCCGTTTTGGGTGACCACGATGACATCCTTCATGGCCCGCAGAGCGCCCTCCACATCACCCGAGCGCACCAGATCCATAATGCGCAGTACCGTGAACTCGTCGATGTGCTCTCCTGCGCTGTTCATTTTCTTTAATGCCAGCAAGGTGTCAGCGGCGGTATTGACGTCATCTTCTGCCTCGCCCTTGACCTCCACCGTGCCGTCCCGGCTGATAATGGAGACCTCCAGATTGTTCTGCAGGGCCTTCAGGTTGGCGTCAAAGGCGCCGAATACCCCCTGCTGCTGTACGATGTCCAGTTCTACTTGTCTGTTGTACAAAGAGATTTCCTCCCAGTATATCATTCGGTGACACCGGGCTGATAACGACCGATTTCACCGTCAAATTCCAGTATTTTTCCGATCTGTTCGCTGCACTCGGCGGTCAGGGTGACCGTCAGCATGCCGTCCTTCTGCACAGCGGAAAAGACGGTGTTGACGACCTGCCCGTTATGAGCCTGCACCAAAGCGTTCAGCCGCCCTTCCAGTTGGCTGCAAAGCAGTTTATGGGCGGCATCGGGATTGATGGAAGCTGTTGCCAGATCATACTCCCGTATCGTTTCTCGGGTCAATGATATGGGTACGCTGCCCACTTTGGGCAGGGACAGGGTGCGTGTTTCTGCTATTTTATCATATCTTTCATACGAAATTCCACCGTTTTTATAAAATTGCAGCCGATGAGAGAAAAAAGTGAGACTTCGGCGAGTGATTTCCTGTCCGGTGTAGGTTTTCACGGTAGCCTCCAGAGGGAAAACTGCGGTCAGAGTGCGCCATGTGCGGGCCTGTACGCTGCCCTCGGCCCGCACTGTCAGGGTACCCATGTCGATGGTGCTGTACAGGGGTTCTTCCAGATCCATAACACCGCTGATCAGAATGTCCCCCTCCACCACTGTGTCGCCAACTTCTGCTTTGGCCTGCCCGTTGAGTACCCGAATTTTGGAGATGATCCCCGTGCCGTCGGCCACGATGTGGGCGGGGGTGCTCTCATCCACCACTACGGGTTTGGGGGTACGTTCGGCCACCAGAACCTCGGCACGGGTGCCGTGGAGATTGACGGCGATCCAGGACAGATCGTCCAACGCCAGCCTCATCTCGTTGCACACCAGGTTTTCGTCGATGGAGGGGCCGTATGCTCCCGGTCGTACTCCCAACTGTTTCAATTCTTCCAGGATACGCTCGGTGGATATCTTCTCATTGCCCGAGACATCCACCGTCAGGATAAAGCGGGAGAGGACGGCTACTGTACACAGTGCCAGTGCCAGCCCCAGCAGCAGGGCATACCGCCGCCGGAACCGATGCAGAAAGTGCGGCAGGCCGGAGCACTCCAGCACGGTGATCTCGCACCCGACACGCCGGGCCAACTGCTCCACCCGTTTGGTTTCCTGACGGGCGATGCGCAGACGCAGGGTGTGTTGGTCGGGCAGTTCCAGCGACCAAAAAGAAACGCTGCTCTGAGCACACAGATTCAGAAAGCGCTCCGGGAAAGCACCGGTCACCTCGATCCAAAGATTGCCTCGCAGAAAATTGATACAATGTTGCATGACTGATCTCCCTATTATAAATAAGTAGTCTTATAAATTCGCACCGTATTCTGGCAGTTCGATTCGGTGCCGCTTGTCTTGCTGCCTTGTCTTACGTCAGTTGCACCGAATGAATGGTTCCGGTGATGCAAAGCTCGGTGCCGTTCATGCCCCGCAGTTCCAGGTCCTGTCCCAATACCCGAATGATCATCTTGCCGCCGCTGATGTGGATTTCTTCACTGCCGTAGGCGAGAATTCCTTTGTGGTATTCCACACGCACCTCGCGGTCACCCAGCAACTCGATGCGGGGCAAGCCCGCTACATCAGGAGGGAGATCAAGTGCCCGTACCGCCCGTTCCAGAATGTTTTCTTTTCGCTCCAAGGGTATATCACCTCGGAAAAAGATATGCCGAGGACGGAGCGGTTTTGCCTGTTATCTGTTATTTTTGCCCTCTTTCTCCTGCCCTCATGCAGGATAAGAGGGCTGCTTTGAACATACAGAAAAAAATCTCGAAAAAAAATCTTAATAATAATGATTATTGTTATTGACAAGAGGGAAATTTTGTGTTAGGATGTACTCACAACAACAGGAGCGCATCACAGAAACCGGCGCTCAGATGAAGTAAATAATTAAAATGAAAATATACGAAAACGAAAGGAGCCCCCTCTTATGAAACTGCAAGGTAAATCGGTCGTCGTAACCGGAGCCTCCTCCGGTATGGGCAAAGCAATCGTGGAACTCTTCGCCAGGGAAGGCGCAAACATCATCGCCGTGGCCCGCCGCATGGAGCGGCTGGAAGCTCTGGCAGAATCCCTGAAGGATGAGCCGGGCACCGTGATCCCCTTCCGCGGGGATGTCTCCA
>JAZOBG010000083.1:0-7026 GCA_045595865.1 Oscillospiraceae bacterium | reverse complement strand
TCCGACTTGGTGGCGGGAACCTGAATGCCGTTGACGTAGCACTTGCCCTCGGCCAGCAGCTTGGCCACGGCAGCAGCGGCGTCGCCGCCGAAATACTTGTTGAAGGAAGCGTCGGTGATGGCAATGTTGTCATTAATCAGTTCAACGCTGTCACCTTCCACAACAAAACCGGAGTTAATAATAATGGTGTTGGTGTCGTTATCCCATTCCACAGTATAGCCCAAGGCTTCGGCCAGGGCGCGAATGGGGAGATAGGTGGTGCCGTCGATGATGAAGGGCTCGGTGGATTTGCCGTTCACATCGGTGGGGACGACTTCTTCACCGTCAAGGGTGATCTTGATGTCTCTGTAGAGCAGGTCTTTCTGCACTACGCCGTTGGTGGCCAGTACGGTACCGGTCAACAGAACCAATGCCAGCACAAGGGAAAGAATTCGCTTTTTCATTTGACACATCTCCTTTTCTTTTGGTAATATTCGACAATACCTGTTTTTTTACAGTCTGGGCAATGCACGAATATAACAAAAAGATGATAGCAGGATTTACTTTGGATGTAAATAGATATTTGTGTAAAACTTGTGTTATTTTTGTGACATAATCCGCCGAAAAATCTGAGAATGACACCTCCTCTTGCGTTTGGGAGGAACGATTGCTATAATAATACAAAATCTGTAAATGAGAGAAAAGGGGGATTTGCTATGGGTAAAGTGCAAATGCTGATCTGCGACGACAACCCGGCCATCTCCAAAAGCCTGACCGGCTACTTTGAGGCTGAGGGGATGGAGGTCCTCTGCGCCGCCAGCGGGGAGGAGGCCCTGGCCCTGTTCCGGGAGAAACGGCTGCAGCTGATGGTGCTGGACGTCATGCTGCCCGGCATCAGTGGAATCGATGTGTGCCGCGAGATCCGCAAAACCAGCAACATTCCCATCCTGATGCTCTCGGCCAAGGGGGAGGAAGTGGACCGCATCGTGGGGCTGGAGATCGGCGCCGACGATTATGTGACCAAGCCCTTCTCCACCCGGGAGGTGGTGGTGCGCTGCAAAAAATTGCTCAAGCGTCAGAACGCCGCCGAGTGGGAAAAGAAATACACTCTGGCCGAGCTGACCGTGCTGCCCGATTCTTACGAGGCGTACATCGGGGGGCAGCGCATCAATCTGGCCTCCAAGGAATTTGAGGTGCTGCGCTATCTGGTGGCCCATGCGGGCAAGGCCATGACCCGCGAGCATATCATCAACGCCGTCTGGGGTTATGAATATACCGGTGACCCCCGTATTGTGGACACGCTGATCAAGCGCCTGCGCCACAAGCTGTTCGATGAACTGGAGGGTGAAGTCCATTTTGCCATTACCACCATTTTCGGTGTGGGCTATAAGCTGGAGGAAACCGTATGAGGAGAAAACCGATCTCCAACCGGATGGTTGCCTTGATCCTCGTGGGTATTTATATTGCCGGTGTGATTCTGGGCGTTTTTGTGGTTTCCTATCTGGTCAGCGGAGCTAAGCGTGCGAGGCTGACCGACATGACAGCCATCCTTGCGCAGCAGTACATACAGACGGGGACGGCAGATCCCTCCGGCCTGTCCGGTCGAGCTGTGTTGGTCTACTCGGCTGACGGGGCCCTCATGGATCGCTTTGAAGCGGGCGGCTATCCGGTCCACTTCGACTATGCTGCCGAGGGACGGCAGCACTTGGACGATGTGCTGGCGGGAAGGACGCCCATGAAGCTGGTGTTTTTTGCGCCCAACGACACCACGCTGGGGTATACTTCTTTGCTGTACATCGGTGTTCCCCTGATGGACGGGACGGAGATCAACGGCGCCTTTTTCTGGGTCATGGAGCTGCGCGACCTGCTGGAGACTTTGCTGGCGGTGCTCTGTACTTTTACCGGAGTATTTGCCCTGATGGCTCTGTTCACCTTGCAGCATTTGCGTACCCAACGCAGATACGAACAGTTGCGCCGGGATTATGTGGACAATATCACCCATGAACTGAAAACCCCCATCGCCGCCATCAAAGCGTTGGCCGAGGCTCTGTCCGACGGCATGGAGAAAAGCCCTGCCGACCGCAATGTGTATTACGGCATGATTTTGAAGGAGGCTAACCGACAGGAGCGCATGGTGTGTGACGCACTGGAGCTGTCCAAATTGCAGAGTTACCGGGTGCAAATGAAAAAGGAACCGCTGCAGGCGGTGCAAGTGTTTACCCCGGTGCTGGAGAAATATTCTTCCCTTTGTGACCTGATGGGAATCCACTTTATCGTGGAGGAGTCGGTTACTGCGCTGCCAACCCTGAACACCAGCGAAAAATATATTCAGACCGTTATGGATGCGTTGTTGGGCAATGCGGTGAAGTTTGTGCCGGAAGAGGGGGAGATCCGGGTCAGCGCCCGTCTGTCCCGCCGCCGTGCAACCATCACTGTGGAGGATAACGGCGTTGGCATCTCCAGAGAAGAACTGCCCCATGTGTTCGAGCGTTTTTACAAAGGCCACCGCAGCGACAACGAAGGCGGCAGCGGGTTGGGTCTTGCAATTGCCAAAGAAATTACCGATAATATGAAAGAGTCCATTCGGATATACAGTGAAGAACATTCGGGTACCCGGGTCAGCTTCACCGTGAGTCTTGCATAAAAACAGGGAGGATAGCTTATGAAACCTAAAGTTTATTTTGCTCGCCGGATCACGCCGGAGACCGTATTGGAATTGTACTGCAAACTGGGTATTGTGCTTCCCGGACGGGTGGCTGTTAAAGTTCACTCCGGCGAAGTGGGCAACCAGAATTTTCTGCGCCCGGATTTCTGGAAGCCGGTCATTGACCATGTGAAGGGTACCGTTACCGAGTGTAATACCGCTTACAAAGGGGAGCGCAATACCTACGAAAAGCATTTGAAGGCCATAGCCCTTCACGGTTGGAACGACCACTTTGAAGTGGACATTATGGACGGTGATGTGGACGATATGGAATTGGCGATTCCCAACGGCAAGCGTATTCAGAAGAACTTTGTGGGCGGACGTATGGTCAACTACGATTCCATGCTGGTACTGTCTCACTTTAAAGGGCACCCCATGGGCGGCTATGGCGGCGCCATCAAGCAGCTTTCCATCGGTGTGGCATCTTCTTACGGAAAGGCCTATATCCACGGCTCGGGCGATCCCGCTATGATTTGGAAGGGGGATCACGATTCCTTCCTGGAATCCATGGCTGACGCCGCATCCTCGGTGGTGGAGTATTTCGGGGATAAGCTGGCTTATATCAACGTTATGAAGAATATGTCGGTGGACTGTGACTGCTGCGCCGTGGCCGAGGATCCCTGTATGGCCGACATCGGCATTCTGGCAAGTCTGGATCCCGTGGCAATCGACCAGGCCTGCATCGATCTGGTCTATGCTGCCACCGACGATCCCGGTCAGGCGCACCTGCTGGAGCGCATCGAAAGCCGTAACGGCCTGCTGACCATCGAAGCGGCCGCGAAACTGGGTGTGGGCAGCCGGGAATATGAGTTAATTGAACTGTAAAACAAGAAGGGAGAACTGCCGCGGCGGTTCTCCCTTTGTGTATGAAATTTCGGCATTCAACCAATCGTTGAGCGAGGAAGAAAACCGCGTTATTGAAACGGTGCGGTGGAGTGGGTAGTATAGAGATCGTAAGGGCGCCAATGCAAATTTTTACGACAGATTTAGGAGGAAGTATGGAGTTTGGAGCGAAAATCAAGCATCTTCGATGCAAGTTTGGACTGACGCAGGAGCAGCTCGCTGAAAAGCTGGGACTGAGTGCACAGTCGGTGTCCAAGTGGGAAAACGCGATTGCCATGCCGGATATTACCCTGCTGCCCAAGCTGGCGGAAGAGTTTGGTGTCAGCATTGATGAACTGTTCGATCTGACCCGGGAACAGAAACTGCGCCGCATGGAAAGCCGTATGGAGCTGGAGGAGGAGCTTCCCGGAGATGTATTCCGGGAATATGAGGAGTTCCTCAGGCAGCAGCTTGCGGCGGACGGCGAGAAAGAACGTATTTACAGTTTACTGGCGCACTTGTATCATCACAGGATGCAGTCCGATGCCCGCAGGGTCAGCCGCTATGCCCGCCAGGCCATAAGGCAGGCCCCCGAAAAGAAGGACTGTCAATGGCTGCTGTGTATGGCGGAGGGACATTTTGTATGGGACTGGAACGTGGCAAACCATGCGAAGGCGATTGAACTGTACAAGGAAGTGATTGCCGGCGATGATGTGGAGCCGCCCACACCGATGTCCTATTATTGGCTGCTGGACAATCTGATCGCCGATCACCGCACCGAAGAAGCGCTGGAATATCTGGAAAAGCTGCGCAATGTGCCGGCGCACAGGCCGTTCCTGATCCCCGTTTATCGGGCTCACATCGCGCTGGCGCAGTACGACGAGCCGCGGGCGGACGGCATTATGGAACAGGCGTTGGGCGAATATTCCGAAGACAGCGGATTCCTCTTTGAGACGGCCCAGTATTATGCGCGCAAGTGTGAGTATGAAAAGGCAATCGAATACTACAATGCGTCTTATGACAGCGAAGCCGGAAGCAAGCCGAGATTTATCGACGCTCTTCAGGGAATTGCCGTGATTTATGAGATCCTCGGCGACTGCAGAAAAGCGGCCGAGACTTACGACCGCATTCTGGACAATCTGAAAAACGAATGGGGAATGACAGATGAAACCGCAGTAAGAGATGCCGAGCGGGAGAAGAGCCGCCTTCTGCAAAAAGTGGCCAACGCATAGGAAGTCTTTGCGTGAAAAGGGAAAGACCGTGGAACGAATATCGCTTCGTTCCACGGTCTGTTTTTGTTGTGTTTAATCCCGCCAGATGGCATTCAATTTGTCCAGCAGGCGGTTCAGTTCGGCTTTGTCTTCTTCCGGGAAACCCACCAGCAGATCGACCATGGTCTGGCGATACTGCTGCTGAAGTTCTCCCAACAGTTCCAGCCCTGCGGGGGTAATAGAAACATTGTAGTTGCGTTTGTCGGTCTCGCTTTTTTCCTTGACGATGCAGCCCTTGGTCTCAAGTTTGCTTAGCAATTCGCTCAGGGATCCGGCCCGCACGCACATGGCGTCCAGTAGATCCTTTTGGGTCATAGAGCCCTTGCGTTGCAGCAAAACGAGGACCCGACGCTGGCTGCCCTTCTCCTCGGTGTGATGGCGCAGATAGTGTCCGCTTCGGCGCAGATTGTGGACCAGCTTTTCGTCCAACGAGGCGGGATTGGGGTGCTTCGTTTCACACATATCGATTCCACCTTTGTTTAGATCATTCCATCTCTTCGGTGTAGCGGATCAGCAGATCTTCCAGTTCCTCGTTCTCCAGCGGGGTGGGGACGGCAAATTCGGTGTTGTCGGCCAGTAGTTTGGCCAGATTGCGGTATTCCTGAGCCTGCGCGCAGGCGGAATCGTACTCGATGACGGTTTTGCGGCGGTTTTCGGCCCGCTGCACCACATTGTCGCGGGGGACGAAGTACAGCAGACGGGTACCCAGCTTCTGAGCAAATTCCTCTACCAGTTCCTTTTCGCGGTCCACCATGCGGGAGTTGCAGATCAGGCCGCCCAGCTTGGTCTTTCCGGCGGCGGCGTAGCGCTTGATTCCTTTGCAGATGTTGTTGGCGGCGTACAAGCTCATCATCTCGCCCGAGCAGACGATGTAGATCTCTTCGGCCTTGCCCTCGCGGATGGGCATGGCGAAGCCACCGCAGACCACGTCGCCCAGAACATCGTACAGAACATAGTCCAGATCCTTGGTGTAAGCGCCCTTGCTCTCCAGCAGGTTGATGGCGGTGACGATGCCGCGGCCGGCGCAGCCCACACCGGGCTCGGGACCACCCGACTCCACGGCCTTGATGCCGTGGAAACCTTCAAACAGGAAATCCTCCAGTTCCAGATCGTCCTCGTCGTTGCCGCGCAGAGCATCCAGTACGGTTTTACTGACCAGGTTACCCAGAATCAGACGGGTGGAATCGGCCTTGGGGTCGCAGCCCACGATCATAACGTTGGCACCCGCCTCTGCCAAAGCGGCGGCAGTATTCTGGGTGGTGGTGGACTTGCCGATGCCGCCCTTGCCGTAAATTGCAATTTGTCTCATGGTGTTTACTCCTTTTCGGCCAGAGCGGAGTCCAGCCAGAAATTCAGGTTGCTGTAAATCAGGGAGGGGAAACCCTCACCCTCATAATCCACGCGGATGGCCCCGTGGGGCAGATCGATCCAGCGCACCTCTTCGGGTGCCAGTACGCTCAGATCCTGATCGCCGATGACCAGATCGTAGGTGCCGCTGTGGAGCAGGTCTTTCAGGTCATCCTCGCTCTTCAGACGCTTGTCGCCGGGGCGGGACAGGGATTTTTCAAAGGTGAAGAAGGTGGCCACGTGGGTGCCGCCCATCTTGTATGCATGCTGCAGGGTGTTGCGAATAGCGTTTGCGGTCAACTGCTCGCCCACGATGAGGATGTGGGGAGGGTTGTCGTCCTCGGGAAGGGTCAGTACCTCCTTCTGGTCAGGGTAGCACATGGCGCAGCGCAGACGGGCGCACCAGTCGGTGCCAAAGGGTGCGGCGGCAATGTAGGGAATTCCAAACTCCTTTTCCATCCACTTGGCGGTGGCCAGACCGGAAACGGTGAGTACCAGATTGAGTTCGGCTTTGGCGGCCTGCCTCAGGTTGGCGGTCCGCTCCGGGCTGCCCCACTGGGAGACGATCTGGAATCCGCGTTTGGCGATCCAGCTGCGGATCTCCCGCAGGGTCTGGGCGCTCCAGTCAATGGCGTTGCCGCCGATCAGGTTGACGCTGTGGGGGATTTTTTCCTTGGTAGGCTCCACCAGCAACTTGGCCAAAGTCAGCATGGTTTTGGACAGGCCGTGGTCGTAATATTTGTGGCCGGTCAGGTCGATGGAGGCGGCGGGAATGCCCGACTCGGCGGTGATGGTGTCGGTTACGTCTTCCAAATCGGTACCGATCATGGAGGAGACGGGGGCGTTGCTGACCAAAACAAAGGCGGGAGCGAAGTCCCGGTAGGACTTGCGGAAGGTCTCCAT
>JAZOBG010000082.1:0-8434 GCA_045595865.1 Oscillospiraceae bacterium | reverse complement strand
CAACGGCGTGATAAAAAAGCACGCCTGCCGCGTCTAATGGGCGAAAGGACAAAAAATCCCCGTGGAGGTGAGTGCCTTGACCGAAATGGAATATATCTGCAAAGCGGAAAGCATCAAAAAGCGGCTGTACCGTACGGCGCTGCTCTATCTGGGCAGCGAGTCCATGGCTCTGGACGCGGTGGATGAGGCGGTGTACAAGGGCTTTTGCGCATACAAAAAACTGCGGCAGGAGGAATTTTTCGACACGTGGATGACCCGCATCCTGATCAACGTGTGCAACACCGAACTGCGCCGCCGCAAAAAGGAGGTCGCGGTGGAGGAACTGCCCGAGACGGCTGCTGAGGAATTTGACGCCCTGCCCCTGAAGGAGGCCATTGCCAAGCTGCCCCGCGACCTGCGGGCCGTGGTCATCCTGCGATTCTTCACCGGCCTGACGGTGGCTGAGACCGCCGAAACACTCAGCATCCCGCAGGGAACGGTGGCCAGCCGCCAGCGGCGGGCGCTGGAATTGCTGAAACTGGAATTGACCGAAAAGGAGGGATTGGCATGACACGCATGGAAGAATACAACGCCCTGCTGCAGGAATTGGAAGTAACTCCCGACCGCCTGAATTTCACCATGGCCCGCGCCAAGGCCCGCACCCGGCGGCAGAAGGCGCGCAAGTGGGTGGGCGCTCCCCTGATTTCCCTGTCGGCGGGCTGCTGTGCCTATGTGCTGCTGGTCAACCTGTCCATGCCCTTTGCCGCGGCCTGTGCCAGGGTACCCTTTTTCAAGGAACTGGCCGAGGCGGTGTGCTTCAACCCCAGCCTGCAAGCGGCGGTGGAAAACCGGTGGGTGCAGCCCATCGGCCAGACCGACACCGACAACGGCTTTACCATGACGGTGGAATATCTCATTGTGGACCAGAAGCAGCTGAATGTGTTTTATACCGTGCAGGGCTGCGAAGGAGTTGACCCATGGGACCACTATATGCTCCGTTCTGATTTTCTGGATGCGCAGGGGGAGGAACTGAACGCATCCGTTTCGGCGAGCAGCCATCATGTGAACGGGGAAATGTGCCACTTCGTAACGGCAGATTTTGCCTCGACTGAGGGGATCATGCCCAGCCGGATTCAATTCAACTGTGATTTGCAGATCGTGTGGGATGCCAGCGAGTCGGAAGATCGGCGTGAAACGGTGGCCTCGTTTGACTTTGACCTGTCCTTTGACCCGAAATTCACAGAAGAAGCCACCGTGGTGGATGTGAACCGGTGGATGGAACTGGACGGGCAGCAGATCTTGCTGAAGGACGTGGAGATCTACCCCACCCACATGCGGGTCAATCTGGAAGATCATCCGGACAACACGGCGTGGCTGCGGGATCTGGAATTGTATGTACAGAATGAAAAGGGCGAACAGTTTGGCGGTGTAAGAAACGGCATCAGTGCCACCGGTTCCCCCGATAGCCCCTTTACCCGGTCTTTCCGATTGGAGAGCAGCTTTTTCTCGGACAGCAAAGAGTTGACCCTGTGCATCGCCGGAGCGCAATGGCTGGAAAAGGAGCGACAGTGGGTCACACTGGATATCGAAAACGGAGAAATTGAATATCTGCCCCGTGACGTAGTGTTGGAGAGCGTGGAACGCAGCGGAACAAAACTGGTCGTAAAGACCGTTGAACCCGATGAGGGTCAGCAGCGCACCGGCCAGATGTTCCTTGGCTGGCGAGCACCCGACGGAACCGAAGGCTACGCCAACGGGTGGTCCGATTACAGCTATGACGGCAATCATTATCAGGACACTACCATCAATGACTACCCTTGGGACACCATTGAGCTGGAACTGAATTACAATCTGACAACCCAATACACCGAGCCGGTCACTATTGACTTGTTCTGAACAAAAACTTAGGGCCGCCCATTTGGGCGGCCCGTTTGTCATTTCTCCATGAATTTTTCCACCAGTTCCACGGCGGCAAGCACCATGGCGTCGCAGTGGGCTTTTTTGTCCAGACCTTTTTCCTTGCCGATGGCAAGCAGTTTGGCGCAGGCGGTGTCGCCCTCCTGTTCCCGGAAGGACTGCAGCAGAGCCTTGGCGGCCTCCTCGCCGCAGCCCAGAAGCCCCAGGGCCATCAGCGCGCCCGTGACGGCGCCTCAGGTGGAGCCGTGGCGCATGCCCGAGCCGAAGTGGGCGGTCAGGGCGTTGGCCTGCTCCTCGGTCAGACCGGCTTCTTTGGCGAAGGGGATCAGGACGGCCTGGGCGCAGTTGTAGTGGGCGGTGGTGTCGTTGCGCAAAGCGGCGGCGTGTTCGGTGTGGGTCATCATTTCTCTCTCCTTATCGGTTGGTACAAAATCATATTCGGGGTCGTAGGGGTCAAGGTCCACAAAATGCCACCACTCGTCAAAGTAGGGGCGGAACCCGGCTGCTGCCATGGCCTGCTCCATGGCGGTGGCGTGGGCGCGGGCGGCAGGCGTGGCATCCGAGTAATCCCGGTTGGCTCGGTCGGAAAAATCGTCAAATTCGCAGGGCATTTCCAGCAGATTACCGTCAAGGTCGGTCAGCGCCACGTCCACCGTGTTGCCCCGGGTGTGGGGGGAGCATCCCTTGATGGGATTTGCCACAAAGCCGTCCACGGGGTAGACCTCCCACAGCTTGTGCTGGGCGGCGTGGGGACGGAAGGCGTCCCAGATGACCAGACTGTAACCCTGCTCGTGCAAAAGCTCCTGCGCCTTGGCCAGCTTGCACACGCTGCTGTACCGCAGCCAGGGGTCGGTGAAATTGTAAATGACATGGCCGGTAAAATTGTCGGCGGTGGCATATTTCAGGTCCACGAAAATGTCGGGAATGTAGTCGCGGATGCGGACAAAGTCGCCCGGCGCGGGGGTAACGGTGTTGTGCATTTTGGTTTCCTTCTCTTTCTTGGCTGCGTTAATTGAAGATGTCGGGGTTCTCTGCGAACAGGCGGCGTACCTGCTCCAGCACCCGGCGGTTTTCCGGTCGGGACAGGGCGGGGTCGTCCCGCAGCAGATCCTCGGCGGCCTGCTGCGCCTCTTTCAGCAGACGCATGTCGCCGGCCAGATCGGCGATGCGCAGCTGGGGCAGACCATGCTGCCGCTTGCCGAAAAAGTCGCCGGGGCCGCGGGCCTTCAGGTCTTCTTCGGAGATTTTGAAGCCGTCGGTGGTGCGGGTCATGACCTTCAGGCGCTCCCGGGTTTCGGGGTTTTTGGTGTCGGATAGCAGCACGCAGTAGGACTGGTGCCTGCCGCGGCCCACGCGGCCGCGCAGCTGATGCAGCTGGGACAGGCCGAATCGCTCGGCGTTTTCGATGATCATCAGGGCGGCATTGGGCACGTCCACGCCCACCTCAATGACGGTGGTGGACACTAAAACGTCGGTTTCTCCGGCGGCAAAGGCCGCCATGACGGCGTCTTTTTCTTTGGCCTTCATTTTGCCGTGGACAAAGGCCACCTTCAGGTCGGGGAAGACCTCGCTTTGCAGCTGCCCGGCATAGGCGGTGACTGCCTTCAGCTCGGCGGTGGCTGCTTCGCCCTCCTCCACCATGGGGCAGACGATATAGGCCTGACGCCCCTCGCCCACCAGTTTGCGTACGAAATTGTACATGCGCTGCCGCTTGTCCTCGCCCACCAGATAGGTTTCCACCGGGGTGCGGCCGGGGGGCAGCTCGTCCAGCACAGACAAATCCAGATCGCCGTAGATGATGAGAGCCAGGGTGCGGGGGATGGGGGTGGCCGACATGACCAGCACGTGGGGAGACAACTCGGACTTTGCGGCTAACGCTGAACGCTGGGCCACGCCGAAGCGGTGCTGCTCGTCGGTGACCACAAGGCCGAGGCGGTGGAAGGCCACACCCTCGGACAACAGAGCGTGGGTGCCAACAATGAAATGAATTTCGCCGGACTCCAGCGCGGCGTAGACCTTTTTCTTTTCGGCGGCTTTCATGGAGCCGGTCAGCAAAGCCACCTTCATGCCTGCACCGGCAAGCAGTTCGGACAGGGTATGGAAATGCTGATTGGCCAGAATTTCGGTGGGGGCCATCAGGGCCGACTGGAAGCCGTTTTGGTGGGCCAGCCACGCGCCGTAGGCCGCAACCACCGTCTTGCCCGAGCCCACGTCGCCCTGCAGCAAGCGGTTCATAGGCCGTCCGGTCATGACATCAAAGGATATTTCGTCCATGGCGCGCTTCTGGGCGCCGGTCAGCGCAAAGGGCAGCAGGGCGGCAAAGGCGTTCAAAGGCTGCGGGGGGAAGGCGGGGCCGATCTCGCTGCCCCGGCGCTTGCTCAAAAAGGCCAGACCGCAGGTCAGGTAGAACAGTTCCTCAAACATCAGCCGCCGACGGGCCAGGGCCAGTTCCTCAAAGGAGTCGGGGAAGTGGATGTGCTGATAGGAAAAGGGCAGGGCCGCCAGACCGTGGGCTTGCCGCAGGTCATTGGGCAGGGTCTCCTCCACCTGATCCAGACAGCCCTCCAGTGCCCGGCGGGTCAGGCCGGCCAGCAGGTTGTTGGTGACCCCTTGGGTCAACGAATAAATCGGCATGATGCAGCCGGTGAAGCGCGGATTGTCCTCCCGCTCAAACACCGGGTTGAGCATCTGGCGGGCGCGGCCGAAGCCCTCCACCTTGCCGTAGAAAATATAGCTTTCGCCGGGGCACAGAGCGTCCTTGACGTAGCTTTGATTGAAAAAGGTCACTGTCATGGCGTTGACCTCGTCCACCACCTTGACCTTGGTGATGTCCAGACCCTTTCGTATGCGGGACAGCCGGGGTGTCTCGGCCACCATGGCGCGGATGCACACCGGCTCGCCCTCTGCAGCAGCGGCGATAGAGGTCATTTGGCTGCGATCCTCGTAATCCCTTGGGAAGTGGCGCAGCAGGTCGGCGGCGGTGGAAAGACCCAGCCGGGCCAGTGCCTTCTGCCGTGCGGGGCCGATGGAGGGGAATTCCCCCAGAGAAGTATTCAGTTGCACGCCTCCCACCTCCCGGGTCGTTTTTCACAGTGTAGCACAATCGAGGGTCACAAGCAAGCAAAGGAAAACGACTTCACTTTTACCCTAATTGTGGCCGTTCAAATCTTCGGTGATTTTTCCGGACCGGAAAGCCTCCCTTGTGCAAAGGGAGGTGGCCGAGCGAAGCGAGGTCGGAGGGATTGTCGTGGCAGAGTGCGTCAACCCCTCAGTCAGCCTGCGGCTGACAGCTCCCCTTACACAGGGGAGCCTTTTCCATCAAATCGACGAAGAGGTATCGCATTTATGCTCCCGGCCACAAAAAGGAAAAAGGGAGAAAACGACCCCGACGAAAATCATCGGGGTCGTTCACTCGCCGCGCATCAGTTCGGGATTGAGCAAAATAAAAATGCCGCCGCCCACAAGGAGAAGGAACATGGCCATCTCGCCCAGCACATCGGTCAGCAGCCAGACCAACAGGACCGAAAAGAGAACGGCGGCGATGCCCAGAATCAGTCGGGTACGTTTGGATAAACGCTTCATTTGCAATTCTCCTCTGTTACGCATTGTTTTGCGGTGCGGATTTGGGCAAATACGATGTTTTAATTATGGTATCTGCTCAAATCCGATAAGTCAACAAAAATATATTGGCAAATCATATAAAATACAAAGGGGCATACAGTACAATTAGATACACAAACTGTTAGAGGGTTGTCTGTATGTTTGAAGATTTATTTTATGAGCGTCTGACAAAGCTTCGCATGGCAAAAGGAGTTTCTGCCCGGGAAATGAGTCTTGCAATCGGACAGAGCGAAGGATATATTAACGGACTGGAGAACCGGAACGGTCTGCCGTCCATGCGGGCTTTTTTCTATATTTGTGAATACCTGGGGGTGACTCCGGCAGAATTTTTCGATGCCGGGAAAGAGCACCCGCAGGAACTGCGCGAAACGATGGAATGTTTGCAGGGGTTGAACCGCGATCAATTGGCAAATATTTCTGCGGTGATTAGAAGCATGAAATGACCGAACCCTGTTTTGTGGTTCGGTTTTTTCTCGGCGGGGGTGCGCAAATGAACGCAAAAGAAGCGGTTGCCCTGCGGATTCAGGTGCTGTGCTCTGAGCGGGGATGGACGGTCAATGGTCTGGCCAACGAGTGCGGGGTGCCGCCCTCCACCATTTACAGTATGCTGAACACCAAAAGCAAAAATCCCGGCGTGGTTTCCATTCAGAAGCTCTGCGACGGATTGGGCATCAGTGTGCGCGAATTTTTCAACACGCCGTTGTTTGAGGACTTGGAGCAGGAAATTAAATGATGCAGAAACTGCGGCCTGACATGGACATCGGACATAACATTCAGAACTTACGCAAAAAGGCGGGGCTGACGCAGGATCAGACTGTGGCCAAACTCCAGCTGATGGGTCTGGAGATTTCCAAAAGCACCTATGCCAAAATCGAGACCAACCGCATGAACATCCGGGTCAGCGAGCTGGTGGCGTTGAGCAAGATTTTCGGCGCGCAGTTCAACGACTTTTTCGAGGGCCTGTGCTGACAACGACATAATAAAACACGACCCGGCGGGAAAACCGTCGGGTCGTTTCGTTTCATAGAAAAGTCTCACGGAGTTCGCGCCCGCAGGCGCGAAGAAGATCAAATTTGTTTTCTGCCGTGACATGTGCGGGGCAGAAAACTCATCTCAGGCTGCAAACGTGCGCGCTTTGCGCGTGCGCTGCGGCAGACTGCGATCCTTTTGTCGGGAAAGGCTCTGCCTTTTCCGACAGGCGCAGCACGACCCGGCGGGAAAACCGTCGGGTCGTGTCGTTTATAGGAAGAAATTTTGTTACAGTTTGACTTTTACGTGTGCCCCGTCGGCGGAGGTCACCTCCACCAGCGTCCAGTCGGGAAACTGCCTGCGGCAGGTGTGGATGGTGTCGATCAGGGTGAATATTTGCTCCTTGGTGCAGGGCAGTGCGGCGGCCGATTCGCCCCCAAAGGCGTACCAGAGGGCAATGGCTGGACGGTTGAGCGCCAGACGGGTGGGCAGCAAAATGCGGATGGCTCTGTGGTTGGGTTCTTTGATAACAATTTTCATGCCTTACTCCACAAAAATGCGCACCACATCGCCGTCTGCAGACTCTACCTCCACCAGATTGCCCACAGCACCGTGGCGGACCAGTTCCAGGATCTGCTTCCAGTCGATGTTCTTCAGGGCATCGCTGCCGTTGATCTCGGGCATTGCCATGCCGATCTCCATGGCGGCCTGAACCAGTGCCATGGGCAGGTTGACGCGAACCTTGTCGCCGTCGCGGGAATCCACCACGACACGCAGCATCATGGCGGAAATGTCCTTGCGCTGCTGCTCGGGCACGACCTGCACCAGTGGGGCGGCTTCCTGTTTGCCGCTCAGTAATTCGTCTACGGTGACCCCCAGTTCCTGTGCCAGTTTGGGCAGCAGGCTGATGTCCGGGCAGGTCTGGTCGTTTTCCCACTTGCTGACCGCCTGCGGGCTGACCCCCAGCACTTCGGCAAGGGCGTCCTGTGTCAGTTCCTTCTCCCGCCGCAGGGCGGCGATGCGTCTTCCTAATGTCTGTTCCATAGTGGTTACTCCTTTCCTTTGGTAACCTTACTGTATCATTCGCGCCGGTGCGAGTGAATGGCTCAACGGTTGAACCGGAGCCAAATTACGCAACCGTTTGGGGAATATTCGCTCAACCGATGGTTGAATTGAGAGATTTATAGGCCTTTGGGAGAAAAAACTCCTCTGCCGGGGCAGAGGAGTTTTGTACTGTGATTACAGGTCCAGAGCCTTGCTGCTGACCTTTTCGCCAATGCGGGCAATGAACTCGTCCATGGACATGGCGCCCAGATCCTCGCCGTTGCGCAGACGCACCGACACGGTGTTGTTCTCCATGTCGCGGTCGCCGACCACCAGCATATAGGGGACCTTGCTCAAAGTGGCCTCGCGGATCTTCTTGCCGATCTTTTCGTTGCGGCCGTCCACCTCGGCGCGGAAGCCGGCGGCGTCCAGAGCGGCGTTGAGCTGCTCGGCATACTCGGCGGCGCGGTCGGTGATGGGCAGGATCTTGGCCTGAACGGGGTTCAGCCATGCAGGGAGGGCGCCGGCGAAATGCTCGGTGATGACGCCGATGAAGCGCTCGATGGAGCCCAGAACCACGCGGTGGATCATGACGGGGCGGTGCTTGGCGCCGTCCTCACCCACATACTCCAGCTCAAAGCGCTCGGGCAGCTGCATATCCAGCTGAATGGTTCCGCACTGCCAGGTGCGTCCCAGAGAGTCGGCCAGATGGAAGTCCAGCTTGGGACCGTAGAAAGCGCCGTCGCCTTCGTTGATGATATAATCCTTGCCCATCACGGCAACAGCAGCCTTGAGGATATCGGTGGCATAATCCCAGGTCTCCACCTCGCCTATGTGATCCTCGGGCATGGTGGAAACTTCGATCTGGTAAGAAAGGCCGAACACGGAGTAAACCTCGTCAAAG
>JAZOBG010000081.1:0-10042 GCA_045595865.1 Oscillospiraceae bacterium | reverse complement strand
CAATGGTTTTGGCCGCATTGGCCGTATGGTTTTCCGCGCAAGCGTGAACCACCCCGAGATCGAGATCGTGGGCATCAACGATCTGTGCCCCGCCGATTATCTGGCCTACATGCTGAAGTACGATACCATGCACGGCCGTTTCGACGGTGAGATCTCCTCCACCGAGAACTCCATCATCGTCAACGGCAAGGAAATCCCCATCTTCGCCGAGCGCAATCCCGCCGACATCCCCTGGGGCAAGCTGGATGCTGAGTACGTTGTCGAGTCCACCGGTCTGTTCCTGACCAAGGACAAGGCTCAGGCTCACATCGACGCCGGCGCCAAGAAGGTCATTATGTCCGCCCCCTCCAAGGACGACACCCCCATGTTCGTCTGCGGTGTCAACCTGGACGCTTACACCAGCGACATGACCTTCGTTTCCAACGCTTCCTGCACCACCAACTGTCTGGCCCCCATCGCCAAGGTCCTGAACGACAACTTCGGCATCAAGGACGGCCTGATGACCACCGTGCATTCGGTCACCGCCACTCAGAAGACCGTCGATGGTCCCTCTCTGAAGGATTGGCGCGGCGGCCGTGCTGCTACCGGCAACATCATCCCCTCCTCCACCGGCGCCGCCAAGGCTGTGGGCAAGGTCATTCCCGAGCTGAACGGCAAGCTGACCGGTATGTCCATGCGCGTTCCCACTCTGGACGTGTCCGTGGTCGACCTGACCGTCAATCTGGAGAAGCCCGCCAAGTACGATGAGATCTGCGCCGCCATGAAGGCCGCCTCCGAAGGCGAGCTGAAGGGCATTCTGGGCTACACCGACGAGGACGTCGTTTCTTCCGACTTCCTGGGCTGCCCCCTGACCTCCATCTTCGACGCCAAGGCCGGCATCGCCCTGACCGACACCTTCGTGAAGGTCGTCAGCTGGTACGACAACGAAATGGGCTACTCCAACAAGGTCCTGGAGCTCATCAAGCATATGTATTCCGTCGACCACAAATAAGTTCCATCTGCTCGTTAAGGACGCCGTTTTTCGACGGCGTCCTTAATTTATCATCTTTTTCGATATTATTTTGTCAAAAAGCGTCGTATGCGAAATATTTTTCGATTATCTCGACTTTTCCTGATAAAATATCGCGCAACTCGCATAATCACTGTGGGGTGATTATGATGACACTTGGCGAGAGAATCAAAGTTTTGCAGGAAACAAAAAATATTTCCAACAAGGCCATCGCAGAACTGCTTCATGTTGCAAGCAATACTGTCAGCGGGTATGTCAACGACAAAAGCGAGATGACCTTTGAGTCGCTTGTCAAACTGGCCGACCTATTTGATGTCTCCACCGACTATCTTCTGGGGCGCACCGATGTGCCGGAAATCCCCCTGCGTCTGTCCGAGCCAGAACGTCGGCTGATCCTGGAGCTGCGTACCCTGAACCCCGACCAGAAAGCCGTTGCCGCCCAGAGCGTGCGCTTCATGGCCGAACAAAACCGCCGCTGACCCTTTTACGTACAAACCCCTCCTGCCGCAAACGCGGCAGGAGGGGTTTGGTTTTGCTTTCGCGTTTGCGAAAACCTTACTGCATATTGTTCTCGTAGGCCTGGATCATCTTCTTAACCATCTGGCCGCCGACGGAGCCGGCCTCACGGCTGGTCAGGTCGCCGTTGTAACCCTGCTTCAGGTTGACGCCCACTTCCCTTGATGTTCCTCCTCCATCTTAAAGGTCATTTCCCCAGGCAAAACATACAATTCTGTTATGCCGGACTCTGTTCATTTTCCATAATTTCCTGCCCGTTTGAGATGGAGACACCAACAGGCAAATCCCTTGTCGGCTCCCCAGCCAATTCTCCAATGAACTTATAGAAGATACGCACATTCTGCCGATACGGCTGGTTGCGGTGGGTTGCCTTCACGATTCCGTCCGGGTATTCCTTGGGACCTACTTCAATACGCTCAACAAACGTCAGCAGGGTATCGCGATCCAAACGCTCGATATGAGTATACTGCTGCAGCAGCTGGTAAAACCGTTCATACCGCTCCCGGATATCCTCTTCCTCATCTTCTGCGTTCATTTCCGCCAGAAGCACCTTCAAGCCATGCGCTTCCCGCTCCAGGTCACCAACCATCCTGCCCAACCGCTCATCATCCAGCCGGCCATCCGCATTGTCGGTGTACAGTTTCGTAATGATCTTGTCAATAGTGACCAGCCGCGCCTCGCTCTTCTCCTTTTGGATCTTCCTCGCCTGCAAGGCACGATCATCAATCTTCTCCGCAGCCATCGCTTCGGCCAAAGCCATCATTTTCTCCTCGCTCATGGCCATCAGATTGTTGATGTCGGTTCGCACAAGTTCCATCAAGTCCTCGTATCGAATCCGCACACCTTCGCAGGGATTTGTAATATCCTTGCGCTGATGCGTACACGTGAGGTACCAGTACTTCTCCCGCTCTCCCTTGTACACACTCCCGCCGGAACAAAGGGAGTAACCGCATCTACTGCATACGGCAACACCGGAAAAAATGCTCTTGCGCACATGATCGAAAGCACGGTAATCGTTGGCGCCGCGTCCAAGATTTATTTGCGCCCGCTCAAAGAGCTCCTCGGACACCAAGGGAGGATGTGTCCCCTCTGTTACAACCCAGTCCTCCTTGGGCACAGCCACCTTTTTCTTGGACTTCACACTTACTTTCTTACTCTTTCCCAAGAGCGTGTGTCCCAGGTATACCTCGTTTTTTAGGATGCGTTTCACGGTGGTATAGTTCCACAAATCCGATGCCCGCGCCGCACCTTCGTCGCTGAATTCGTCCCGGTACAAAACCCGGTACTTCAGGGGTGGGATGATGCCAGCCTCGTTGAGGTCCAGAGCAATTTTCCGGGAGGAATCTCCCGCTGCTGCCTGCTTAAAGATCCTCTGTACAACCGGCGCTGTCACTTCGTCGGGCATCAAGTGGTGCTTGTCCTTCGGATCTTTACGATATCCATAGGGTGGACATGCGCAGTACTGTCCATCTTCCCGCTTGCTTCTCAGCACATCTTTTACTTTCCGAGATCCGTCTCGCAAATAGACTTCGTTCATGGCGAACTGGAATGGCGCCATAATATTCTCATGCGTCGTATCGAAATTGTCCGCAATCGCAATATACCGAATTCCGTGCTCCGGAAAGAACTGCTCCGCATAGTAGCTGGCCTCGCGCATATCACGGCCCAAGCGGGATAAATCCTTGGTAATCACGATGTTTGCGCGGCCTTGCTCCAACTGGCGCATCATTTCCTGGAACCCCGGACGATCGAAGTTTCCGCCGGAATAACCATCGTCCACAAACTCCCGCACCAAGGTAATTCCGTTCTGGCGGCAGTAGTTCTGGATGATCATTCGCTGGTTTGCGATACTGGATGATTCTCCGTTTTTTGCCTCCTCGTTCGATAATCGTAAATAGTCGAAAGCCAATTTCAAACTACTCATTTGCAACTCCTTCCGGAGCCAACTCTCGCATATTATATTTCATTCTCTTTGGTGCAGTCAACCGACTTGCCATTGGCCAATTTCTGGGAAATCAGGCTCAAAAGCAAATCCTGCTTTTTACGCCCTCCCGCAGGAAACTGACGTGTTACAACATAAGTCGCTGCCCCGATTACAATCGTTTTTTCCACACAATATCCCTCCTGCTGGATAGTATTTCCATCCGCAGCAAGGGTATTCTTTTTGTTCACTCGGCGCGCAAGGGCGAATAGCCACTATGCATGATGTGCCCCGTATAAGCATGGTTTTTTTTCAAATGCACCATAGCACCGCCCCCTTTCAAAAAACACGTAAAAGCCCAAAAGTAAGAACCCCCACGCGCCGAGCAAAACAAAAATGCCGGAAGAATAAATTCTCCCAGCACAAAGCAGTAATATATTGGTCTTGCCCACCACAGACACACTTCACCCGTACAATTACAAAAGTAACAACCCCACTAAGTGGAAAGAGACGTACAGGCGAACCTGTGGAAAGTGACAATTACGTAACTATATTACTGCCCCAAAAGGGCCGTGTCAAGGAATTTTTGCACATTTTTTGAAATATTTTTATATCGTCAGTTGTGGGATTGAGAATTCTAATTTTTCGTCAGTTGTGTGAGCGACGGCTCCAATTTGCCGTCGGTTGTGCAGAAATTCAAAGCAATATTTCACATCTCCCACAACTGAGTTCTACCCCAACTCAACCAGATTTCTTCTGACGTTTGGGTTTTGCTGCGTTCTCTTTCAAAAGGGCGGCAGGGAACCCCGCCGCCCTTCATTATGCCGCCGTGAACAGCAACAAACACCGGAATTTCCTTGTGTGTTTGCAGTTGCGGCGCAGTCGATTTGCTTCCTCCCATTCCGCCCTGTCCACCAGAACCAGGATTTCATTCATGGTCACATCGAAAAGGGCACTCAGGGCGCACAGATGGTCTACAGTGGGCAGACAATGCCCTTTCTGCCATTGGTAAAGGGCATTGGGTTCCTCCAGTCCCAGATACTGCTGGATGTCCCGGATACTCAATCCCCGTTCCTCCCGTAGCCGGCGAATGTTTTCCCCTGTCTTCGGCAGGTCAATGATCGGATACTCCTTCACGCTGCTACGCCCTCTTCCTCCCACATCGCGGTGCGAAAGTTGTAGGGGCGTCCATCCGGACCGGACAACTGATTGAGGATTTTGATCAGACGACATACTTCACGGGGATGATTTTGAGCAATCAGAATACCCTCTTCCACATCAATACCGTCGTGGACGCAGCCATCCCAGTACATCCGCAGCTGGTATGCATTCAGGCAGGTAGTGCGGTTTGCCTTGCATTCGTAGATCGTCACCCTCTCACCGTGGCTCACAAACAAGTCCGTAGGTACGCAAACGCCGTCTGCGGCAAACACGGTCTTTTCCTCCTCCACATAGGTAACCCCTGCTTCACCCCGCTTGCGCTCTGCCAGCTTCTTCCGCAGCAGTTCCTCCTTGCGGGTTTTAGGCGGCAGCGAAACATTGGCCCGGATCCACTTGAACAACTTGATCGCCTTGCGCATCTCAATACGGAAGCCATTCTTCGCCGTCTTGGTTGCAGGCAGTGTATCAGGGTTATCGCTGCGCAGATCGATCTGCGCCAAAAAAGTGTTGTACACGTTGTGACGCGCCTTCCCCCAGATCACTTTCAACAGCCCGCTTTCTACCACACGGCCATTGATGCGTATCTCCGCGCCGCTGGACTCCATGTTGCCAACATAGTGGAAATATGCATCCTCTGCCGGACAAATCGAGCCATAACGGCAGGAGATCACTACGTCCCCGCCGCCCAGATTAACCACCTGATCGGGCAGGTCCACCAACGTTCCGGCCTCCCACACCGGCTCCAAGGGCTCCAGCGTCTTGCTGCGGACCGCTCCGCCGCTTTCCCATTCCAACCCAAGGAGTGCCTCCTTGCGCTTCAAAACCTCTGCGTAGGTGTAGCTCAAGTGTTCCTCCAAAATTTCCAGCAGCTGTTCAAAGGACAGCTTGGTCTTGCTGTCCTGCGCCAGGGTCTCAAACACCTCCATCGGGCACGCAAAGCGAATGATGGTGCCTGTTGAACTCAGCCGACCTTCCCACCCTTCTTCATATTGGGCGGACATGCCATCGAAATCATAGGGAGGGATCACACGTACAAAACGGTTGCGCAAAGCGTCCGCCTTCGTGCGGGTCAGAATCTCCCAAGCACAGTTGTTTTCATCCATATAGGCCAGAGCATGCTTCATGCCAAAGCCATGTTCGTTCCAGGGGCTCTCCCGGTCGGCCGTACCGGCCAGCGTCAGGGCATTGTTCAGATCCCTGATTCCAGTGCCTCCGTCTTCCAGTTCCACTTCCACACGATCACCCAGATTGCGGATACGGACCCATACCTGACGCACCAAAGAGGGATCTCCCTTGTTGCCGTAAAAGTTGGACAGCGCGTTATCGATGAATTCGCAGATTGCCTGCGCCACATCAGCCAGATTGCTGCCCATGGTACGCCAAATCCCCTTGGCCATGGGCATGTTGTGAATCATGATTTTTTCGATTGCCTTCATTTGTCTTTCCTCACTTCCTTTTTTGTGTTAAAGGCGGTGAGGCACTATGAAGAATTACTGGTATGCATTGAATTCCCTCCCGTTCGCCGTAAAATAACAAAACACCTGCAGGGCTAATCCTACACAGTGTTCGGGTACGACGAACTGAGGGCAATTCTCCGCACACGCATTTTCGTTCACCCTCTTGCGCTATTATTCCAAAAAGGGTATACTATTTCTGCGGTGTGGATCGCTTGTCCACTGCATAGGTGTGCGCTCACCTGGCAGCTGCAGAGAAGTTGCCGCTTCTCTGCAGCGCCGTATGCTGTATGTTTTGTTTCAATTATATTATAAGGTATATGGCTCCATATTTCCATTGGTACATTAACCAAAAATGAACTGCGTTTTTTGTACAAATGTATGGCTCCATATCCTCATCAGTTCTGTACAAAAGCAAAATCATTATTAGGAGGCAAACGTATGCCGCGTTCTGAAGCAATGGCTCGCGCAAGCAAAAAGTATGAACAAGAAAAAATAGATCGTGTTGCCTTCCGTGTTCCAAAAGGAAAGAGAGAATTAATCCTGAATCACGCGGCATGCTGCGGAGAATCTATGAACGAATTTCTTAATCGCGCCGTTGATGAAGCAATCGAACGCGACCAAAATAAATTGTCTGCGAAAAAAGATTAATTCCCAATGCAAAAACACCACCCAGAAATCTCTCCCAGCTCCTAACAACCAATAACTCAAAATTTACGGCGGGCACGCTTTTGTGCTCATAAGCAATCGGAATACTGCGAAAACTTACACAAGTTTTTTTCGATACAAATTTTACAAAAAAGCAAATTCTCCGACACGCTCAACCTACCCTGTCGGTCAAACCGGTAGATTGACGCACGTGCAAACCGTGTCGTAGCAACAGTTTGCGCGTGTCGTAATTTCCAGTAGAACTAATTTTCCCAAAAACGCGCATTAGTTCTACCAACCCAAAATTACAAAACGACATTCTGCATCGCACACATTTGCATCGTTACTTTTTGAGGCAAGTTTTTTAAAAAAATACTCGCTTCTCCGACACACCCTCTTACACCCTGTCGGTCAAACCGGTAGATTAAAGCACGCTCAAACCATGTTACAGCAACGGTTTGAGCGTGTCGTAAATTCCGGTAGAACTAATTTTCCTAAATATGGGTGTTAGTTCTACCAGGCACAAATGGTAATATATGGTTTTTATCCCAAAAAATCTTTCTTTGCTCAAATGAGGACATCACCGCAATAAAATCAATAAATAATTGCAGGGAAACAATCCCTTGATTTCAGTGATATTATTGTCAAAATAGAACCCATTTCTTTCTCATTTTTTGATAAAAAAAAGAAAGAAATTTGCTCTCACGCAGAGTCGCAAAACGCTCAAAACTTTCGAAAAAAACCGTGCCAAATTGCGATGTTTTTCAACATATACTGAGCAGGTTTTGCGCAAACCTGCTCTTTCTTTTTGTGAAAAAACGGTTTTCTTCCCGGTTCAGTTTTAGCGCAATTTCTCTTTTGTTTTCCCCTTATTTTTTGCTTTATTACCCCGTTTCCCTTCAATACGATCGGCCTATTCGACCCCTAAGTTTTTTGCGCTTCACATTAACACAATAGCGAGTTTTCAGCGAACTTTTCCTGCCCATTTGAACCAGCAAAACAGCAATTTCAGGTCACTTCACAGCTTTCTTCAGCATACTCTCGTCTCCCGTCCGGATGTTCAAGGAATGCCTTTTTGAGGTCTTCGTCGTATCGTGCGATGGGTATTCCTTTTGCCTTTGCTTCCTCGATAACCTGACGGATTGCCATGCGGAACAAAGGCGTTAATTTATCGCCGGGCATTATGCCATCTGGATAATTATTGGGAACAATTTCATCGACCTTCTCACTCTTCATAAACCTTCCTTGCCCTCCAAATTTACCCCGAGTTGCTCTGCGGCTATCTCCAGTGCAACGAACTCTTCTCGCTCGGAATCTGCCAAGTATTCCTCGTAAAGTTTCTGGCAAAACGCATCATCTTCTGCAGCTGCATTCAGTTCACACTTCACCACACTTTTCTTTCGTTCATGCGCAATCGCTTCACATAAACCACGGCGGATTTTCTGAAAAGCGCTGCTTTGTCGTTTTCTTTTTCCGGGAAGTTTTTTCTCCTTTGGCCTGTCCCAACCAAGCAGAAAACTTACATTTGATCCATTAATTATAGATGCTACAACATCGTCCAGCCCCAACATTTCAAATCGACGGATTAACTCAACATGCGGCAACCTACCTCTCTCAAGATAAAATGTGATAATGCTTACGATGAACCCTTCTGCATACCCCTCGATAAAATCTATGTCTCCTATCCCAATCATTCTATCGTCGCTTATTTCTTTTTCCAACCGTTTAACAAATTCATGTAATTCAACTGTTGTTTCATCGTTGATTGCTTCTGCCTCAGCAAGACTGGCCGCCTCTTCTTCTGACAACTCTTCTGCTGGGCGGCTGTTTATCTCGGCAAAGCGTTTATTGATTTTTTCTTTGTACACTTCTTCTGCGATCCACCGCAGCCCTTTGTGCATCAAGGCCGAATTCTCCCAGTCAACGGCATCTATCACTTCTCTTGCCATGCTTTCTGTCTGGTCATCCAACAAATCAGGATATTTCTCGTCAAAATGTTTTTTGATTTCTCGCAGTGCATACTGTACTCCCCGTTCCGTCATAAATATTCATCCCATTCCTTTCGTACAGATAGTTCTCCAGAATTCATAGATCCAGAGGGCTAATAATTCACCCACTGAAAGGAACACCCCTATGTCACACTTACCCCACTTTCCTTCTTTGGCTTCGGAATTTTAATCCCATTTTGTAAACAAGATAGAAACCATACTTTCTTTGCATCCTCAAGCAAGCTATATCCCTCTGCGGGGGTTTCTGCACATGTTATGCACCCTGGTAATTCCGGACAGCTGAGAGCAATTCCACCTTCCGCCGGGTCAGAAACTATCTCTACACGATAAGGAAGGCTCATATAATAATCGACGTCCTTTTCCATGGCTGCTTTTAATTATAAGTGTATTGATTCATTTTCAACGTACAGAAACAACATATATTCATCCAAGATGTCAATGTCAGAATCGTCGTGATAGTCACCGCGGACATAGGAACCATAAAGGTATGCATCCAATATCCTCCCGTTTAACACCCCGTTACTGGCTCGACACACTTCTCGCGATAAATGTAGGGCTTGTCTCTGATTCAACCGCATCGTCAGTACCACCATCCTGCGTGTAAGTAATGCGAGGCGTAAAAATGCTCCGCGATCCACTGTAAGCTGTGCTGTGCAACTTGAGGATCCGTCAGATCAACCGTCTCCAGCAGGTCTAAAACAACATAGTTTGCCGCAGTTTCCGTCAGTTCTGGATCCAGCCTCCGAAGAGTGGCCGTCAGGACTTCTTTTGTATATACTTCATCCATCGGCGTCACTCCCTCTGAAGGCTTTCCATGAACAACCTGTGCGCCCGCTCTTCTTGTTCCTCTTTAAATGAGTAGAGCGGTTCTTCCGTCAGTTCACGGAAAATACCCCATGCTAATCTGAAGCCAGAGATAAAACTGTTTAACGCAGTCTTTTCCCTGCGTGCATCTTGAACATCAACCAATCGAATCAGCTGTTTGCGCTCTGGACGTTCCAACTCGGAACACAATTCATGAAAAAGCAAATCGGTTTCCTCTTTCATCTTGTCGTCGCTTGGAGGAACAGAATCAAACCGATCCTGCAATGCCCTCATATAATCCTGCACAGTACTACCCCTCTTCACTTTCGATGTCACACGGCGGCCGATTAACAATAACAAAACGAGATATCTCTTCGTGCGATAACTCATGCCCTCTTTTGCCCGTTTCTTTTAAATACCGGCTTAACGCCTGATGATCGACCACCGGCAAGCCTGCGGCTGCAATGCGTGCTCCAATATCCTGATACGGGTCTACGGGAGCAAAATACTCCGGAGGCGG
>JAZOBG010000080.1:0-2851 GCA_045595865.1 Oscillospiraceae bacterium | reverse complement strand
TACTGCTCCACAAGGACCAGATCGGTCTCAAAGGTCTCGCCGTCGCGCCAGACGGTCAGGTGCATGGTGCCGCCCACGTCCACCTGGTCACGCACGAGGGTAAATTCTTCCAGCGTGGTGACGGTGACGCCGTTGGCGGTCAGGATGATGTCGCCCTGCTGAAGGCCGGCCTTGTCGGCGGGGCTTCCGGCAGTGACGCTGTCGATGTAAATGCCGCTGTCCAGACCGTAATAAGGGGCAGAACCCTCGGTCAGGGCGAAGCACATGATGCCGATGGTGGGCCGTCCGGTGATCTTGCCCTGATCGAGCAGCGTGTCCACCACTTCCTTGGCCCACACGGTGGGAATGGCAAAGCCGAGGCCCTCGATGGTCTCGTAATCGGACATCATCTTCATATTGGTAATGCCGATGACCTGGCCGGACATATTGATCAGGGCGCCGCCGGAATTGCCGGGGTTCAGGGCGGCGGTGGTCTGGATCAGGGTCATGGTGTAGCCGTCCACGTGCACATCGCGGTTGATGGCCGAAACGATGCCTTCGGTCATGGTGCCGAACAGCTCGGAACCCAGCGGATTGCCGATGGCCAGCACGGTGTCGCCCACCTGCATCCGGTCAGAGATGCCGAATTCGGCGGGGGTCAGGCCCGTGGCGTCGATTTTCAGAACGGCCAGATCACTTTCCACGTCGCTGCCCACCAGCCGGGCCTCGTATTCGCTGCCGTCGGAAAGGACGACGTAGCCCTCGGACTGATCGGCGATGATGTGATGGTTGGTCACGATGTAGCCGTCTTCGGTCATAATGATGCCGGTGCCGGAGCCTGCGCTGGTGGCGCTGTACACCTCGATGCTGACGATGGAAGGGATGACCTTGTTATAGATCTCCTGAAAGCTCAGTTCCTTTCGGGAAGGCCGCAAAATCAGTTCCACATCGGGGGCGGTATTCGCCGCGGGGAGGGAGAGCTTGCCGTTTTCGGCGGGAGGCTGCAGCGTGGCCTGAGCGTGGAAGTCGTCGGATTCGCCCCGGAACCCGTCCGGAAGGATCTCCTCCGGGAGTTCAACGTGGAAGGAACTCTCCAGTTCGGGAATCAGCTGCTCCCACGAGAGCAGCCAACCCTCGTAAGGTACGATGCGCAGCACCACAAGGGCGGCAAGGAACAGGACGATCAGAACCGAGAATACGATCAATACAGGCCCTTTCCGGCGTTTCCGGGCCGGAGCTTCACAAGGTTCTGTTTTCATGGGAGACTGATAATAATCCAGCTGCATAATGCCTCCGATCCCACAAGGAGATCACGCCCTGGTCAGGGTAAAGGTAAACTCGGTCAGGCCGTCCTGACTGGTCACCGTGATGTCTTCTTTGTGGTTGTTGAGAATAGTTTTGACGATGTACAGGCCCAGACCCACACCGTCGCGGTCCACGCTGCGGGAATGGTCGGTTTTGTGGAACCGGTCAAAGATCAGAGCCAGTTCCTCGCCGGGGATGGTCTCACCTTCGTTGGAGACCGAGATGCAGGCCTTGCTGCCCCGGGTGGTGATGCCGATTTTCAGATGTCCGCCCGGACGGGAGAACTTGATGGCGTTGTCCAGCAGGTTGTAGCCCACCTGGGTGATGGCGTCGGGCTCGCCCCAGACCTTCAGAGCGTTTTCGGGGAAGTTGGCCTCTACGTCCAGTTGCTTGTCGTTGATCTTGGTTTCCAGGCTGACCAGCACCCGGGCCATGGTCTCGCAGATGTCGAAGGATTCCTGGGTGGTGACGGTGTTCAAAGCCTGCATGCGGGACAGGTCCAGCATCCGGCGCACCAGACGGGACAGACGGCGGGTCTCGGCCGAAATGGTGCGCAGGGCGTCCTCCTGCCGCTCGGGCGGGATGGTGCCGTCCAGAATACCGTCGGCAAAGCCGGCGATGGTGGTCATGGGAGTTTTCAGCTCATGGGAGACGTTGGCGATAAATTCGCTGCGCTGGGCCTCGCTCTGGGCCAGCGCCTCGGCCATGGCGTTGAAGGAGACTGCCAGTTCGCCGATCTCGTCCCTTCTGCCGTAGGTGTTGACCCGGGCATCAAATTCGCCGTGGGCAAATTTGCGGGTGGCGGCCGCCATTTCCTTCAGGGGCCGGGTCTGATACAGCGAGGTGACCGAGCTGAGAATGAAGGAAATAAACATAATTACAATGGCGGTAAAAATGAAGATGACCACCAGACTGCGCCACATCTCCATGAAGGTAGAGGCGTTGGCGGCCACAAAGACCACACCGGCGGTGGTTTCCTGCCCCAGAAGGTTGGTGATCCGAATGGGGGTGGCCGAAACGTAATGCACGTCGCGGAACACGCCCCCCAGATTGCTCAGGGTGTTGTATTCCTCGCTGGAGCGGGCCTGCTCCATGGCGGAATCCGGAATTTGAAAACTGTTCAGGTTGGAGGCCGAGGTGTACACCACCCGTCCGTCATTTTCGGCCAGCAGAATGGTAGCGTCCGAGATGTGGCCCAGCGAGGACACGTAGCTTTGAAACACCTCGTTGTCCACACTGAGACCCTGTTCCACAGCCGAGGCGGTAAACTGGGCCACAAAGCTGGCGTGGCGCTCCAGACTCTCCCGCTTTTCCTCCAGCGTATGCCGGAAGGACAGGGCGGCAAAGGCGCCGCCGAACAGGACAAAGGAGATCAGAACCAGACTCACCATCATGGCGAACTGGCGGGAATACATGGACTTCATGGGCCGGTTACCTCAAATTTATAACCCACGCCCCAGACGGTTTTCAGGCACCAACGCTCGCTGACCCCTTCCAGCTTTTCGCGCAGGCGCTTGACGTGGACGTCCACCGTGCGGGAATCGCCGAAGTAGTCAAAGCCCCACAC
>JAZOBG010000079.1:0-13549 GCA_045595865.1 Oscillospiraceae bacterium | reverse complement strand
ACTGGTGGAGGCCGGACACGATGTGTGCGGTGCTTTCACCCAGCCTGATAAACCGAAAAACCGCGGCATGAAGCTGCAGCCTACTCCGGTCAAGGAGTTCTGCCTGGAGCACGACATTCCCGTGTTTCAGCCCACCAAGCTGCGCGACGGAACTGCTCTGGCGCAGATTCAGGAGCTGGCTCCCGAGCTGATCGTGGTGGCCGCCTACGGGCGCATTCTGCCCGATGAAATTCTGGACTATCCCGCAAAGGGCTGCATCAATGTACATTCTTCGTTGCTGCCCCGTTACCGCGGTGCCGCCCCCATCAACTGGGCCGTTCTGAACGGCGATGCGGTGTCCGGTGTGACCATCATGCACATGGCCACCGAACTGGATGCCGGTGATATCATTTCTCAGGTGGAGACACCCATTGTCCCCAATGAGACGGTGGAGGCGCTCCACGACCGTCTGGCCGATCTGGGTGCCAGGCTGCTGGTGGATACCGTAAAAGAAATTGAGGCGGGTACCGCAACTCGTACCCCGCAGGATCCCGCACAGGTGACCTTTGCGCCCATGCTGTCCCGGGAACTGTCTCCCGTGGACTGGAGTCGTCCTGCCCGTGAGCTGCACGATCAGGTGCGCGGCCTGATCCCCTGGCCCGCAGCTGTGGCCGAATTGGGCGGCGTGCGCTGTAAAGTGTTTGTTACCAAGGTTTGCGATGAGCAGACCGATGCCGAGGCAGGTACGGTGGTGAAGGCCGACAAAAAAGGGCTGAAGATCGCCTGCGGAGAAGGAACTGTGCTTGAGATCTGTGAGCTGCAGCCTGATGGGAAAAAACGTATGCCCGCAAACGCATTTCTTTTGGGTAAACCCATTCCGGAAGGGAGCAGTGTCCGATGACCGCCCGTGAAGCGGCTCTGCGTACCTTGGTGGCCTGTGAGAAACAGGACGCCTGGGCGGACAACTTTCTGAAAAAAACGCTGAAGGAAGGCAAAATGGACGGCCGTGATGCTGCCCTGGCTACCCGACTGACCTTTGGTGTGACACAGAACCGTATGCTGCTGGATTGGTATGTGGACCGGTTTGCCAAGGGTAAGTTGGACCTGACTGTGCGCAGTGTGCTGCGGTTGGGTGTATATCAGCTCTTGTTTCTGACCCGTGTTCCCGCCCGTGCGGCGGTGGATGAGTCGGTCAAACTGACTCGCAAATTCTGCAAAAACCCCGGTGCCGCCGGTCTGGTGAATGCAGTGCTGCGCAACATCGAGCGCGGCAAGAACGATTTGACTGCGCCGGAAGATCTGTCCGTGCGGTACAGCCATCCCCAATGGCTGGTGGATCTGCTTGTGGAGCGGCTGGGGCAGGAAGACGCTGAAAACCTGTTGAAGTGCCATAATGGGGAAGTACCCACCGTGGCACAGGTGAATACCCGTAATTCCATAACAGAACAGGTGCTTGAAGCGTTGACTGCAGTCGGTGTGGAGGCGCAGCCCCACCCCTGGCTGGCGGATTGTCTGACTTTGCAGGGAACAGGCAGTTTGGAGCAAATGGAGGCGTTTCAGCAGGGCGCGCTCTACATTCAGGACGCTGCCGCGCGTTTGGCTGTTCTTGCGGCCGATCCCAAACCCGGCATGAAGGTGTTGGATGTGTGCGCGGCTCCGGGTGGAAAGTCCTTTGCCGCAGCCATCGCCATGAAGGATGAGGGAGAGATTATCTCCTGTGACATCCATCCCCATAAGCAGGAATTGATTGAGAATGGCGCAAAACGGTTGGGATTGAAGTCGATCCGAGCTGTGACCCAGAACGGAAAAGAGCGTGTGCCTGAGTGGGAAAACGCCTTTGATGTGGTGATCACCGATGTGCCCTGTTCCGGTCTTGGTATTATCCGTAAAAAGCCGGATATCCGTTATAAAGATCCCAAGCCGCTGACCGGCCTGCCCGTCATTCAAAAGGCCATTCTGGACAACGCCTGTGCCTATGTGAAGCCGGGTGGCGTGCTGCTGTATTCCACCTGTACGCTGCTGGAGCGGGAAAACGAGGCCATTGTCCGAACGTTTATCGAAGAACACGAACAATTTGCACTGGAAAAGTTTGAGCTGCCCGGTCCTGCCGGAGCAGCAGAGGAGGGGTATGTAACCCTTTGGCCCCACCTGCACGGGACAGACGGCTTTTTCATTGCGAAACTGAGGAGAAAAGCATGACCGATCTGAAATCCATGACCTTGGAGGAAATGGAAGTTCTGCTGAAAAGTATGGGACAGCCGTCTTTTCGGGCGGGGCAGGTATTTTCCTGGCTGCACAAAGGTGTGACTTCTTTTGATGAGATGTCTAATCTCCCGAAGAATCTGCGCGAAGTGCTTTCTGCCGAATGCTTCATTACGCACCCAACGGTGGAGCGCAAGCAGGTTTCTGCACAGGACGGAACCATCAAATACCTGTGGAGACTGGCGGACGGTAATTGCATTGAGACGGTCCTGATGCGTTACCAGCACGGCAATACCGTGTGCATTTCCTGCCAGGTGGGCTGCCGCATGGGATGTGCTTTCTGTGCATCTACGCTGGGCGGCAAGATTCGCGACCTGACTCCCTCTGAAATGCTGGATCAGGTGCTGTTTACCCAACTGGACAGCGGAGCAGAGATTTCCAACATCGTTCTGATGGGAATCGGTGAGCCGTTGGATAATTTCGACACGGTCATGCGGTTTCTGAAACTGGTCAACCACCCAAAGGGAATGAACATTGGAATGCGCCATATTTCGTTGTCTACCTGTGGATTGGTTGAAAAAATTGACAAGCTGGCCGAACATGGGTTACAATTAACGTTAAGTGTTTCGCTACATGCTCCCGATGATGAGACCCGAAATAAGATCATGCCGGTCAACCGGGCCGTGGGCGTCAAGAAGTTGATGGATACCTGCCGGCGGTATTTTGAGACCACCGGACGGCGTATTTCGTATGAGTATGCCATGATTGACGGTGTCAACGATTCGGATGCACAGGCAGATATGCTGGCAAGTCTTTTGAAGGGGACGCCCGGGCATGTAAACTTGATCCCCCTGAACCATGTGGAAGAAAGTCCGCTGAAACCCAGCCGTCGGGTAGCTGCATTTCAGAAACGGCTGGAAAACCACGGTGTAACCGTAACTGTGCGCCGCCGTCTGGGCGGAGACATTGATGCCTCCTGCGGTCAGCTGCGGCGCAAAGCCATGAAAGATTAATGAACCCCTGCATTTTCCGAAAGGGATGATACAAAGATGAATTTGTGGTCCATCACTGATATTGGCGCAGTCCGTCAACAGAATCAGGATTTTTGCCGGACAGAAGTTTTGCCCGATGGCAGAATGCTTTTGATTGCCTGTGATGGCATGGGCGGAGCAAGGGCAGGCAATGTGGCCAGTGAACTGACGGCTCTGACCTTTGGCGATGCCGTCCTGGAAGGGCTTTCCGACCCGGAGCGCGCCGGTGACATTAAAGAGTTGCTGCAGAATTCGGTGGCACTGGCTAACCATGCGGTGTGGCATCGATCGGCCACCGATCCGAACTGCCTTGGCATGGGTACCACTCTGGTGGCTGCATATATTTGCGAAGGGGTCTGCCATATTGTCAATGTGGGCGACAGCCGCGCATATATCGTTACGGATGAGGGGATCCGTCGGGTGACCCGCGATCATTCACTGGTGGAGGATCTGGTGCAGAGCGGTGAAATTACACCCGAGCAGGCCCGGACTCATCCGCAGAAGAACCTGATTACCCGTGCGATGGGTGCTGCACAGGACACCAAAGCAGATCTGTTTGAAGAACCCTGTGTAGAGGGTGAATATCTGTTGCTTTGTACGGACGGCCTGTCCAATCTGGTGAGCGACCAGGAGATCCTGTATGAGGTCATTCACGGCGGAGCACAGGAAGATTGCTGCAAACGTTTGCTGGAGACTGCCCTGCAGCGCGGAGCGCCTGACAACGTGACAGTGATCCTGCTCCAAATGTAACGAGTTTTGTTTGATTACAAGGAGGAGATTTACCATGGACCGATACATAGGTAAATTACTCGACAACCGATATGAAATTATTGAACGCGTTGGCGTCGGTGGTATGGCCGTGGTCTATAAGGCCCGCTGCCATCGCTTGAACCGCCTTGTCGCAGTGAAAATTCTGAAGCCTGAATTGGCGCAGGATGCGGAATTCCGCCGTCGTTTCCATGATGAGTCTCAGGCGGTTGCCATGCTTTCTCACCCCAATATCATGGCAGTTTATGATGTGTCCAGTTCGGATGACCTGGATTATATCGTCATGGAACTGCTGGATGGCATTACTCTGAAGCAGTATATGCAAAGAAAAGGACTGCCGCTGAACTGGCGTGAGGCACTCCATTTTATTACCCAGATTGTAAAGGCTCTTTCACACGCCCATGACCGCGGTATTATTCACCGGGACATCAAGCCGCAGAATATCATGGTTCTGCGCGACGGAAGCGTGAAGGTGACCGATTTCGGTATTGCCCGTCTTACATCGGCTGCCCAAGCTACTCTGACGCAAGAGGCACTGGGGTCTGTTCACTACATTTCTCCGGAACAGGCCCGCGGCAGCCACATTGATACCCGTGCTGACATTTACTCTGCCGGCGTGGTGCTCTATGAAATGACGGCTGGCCGTCTGCCTTATGAAGGAGATACTCCTGTTTCGGTAGCCATTCAGCATATCAATTCCATTCCGCTGCCCACCAGGGACATCAATCCGGATATTCCTGAGGCACTGGAAAGGATCACGATGAAGGCCATGGCCTCGGATGCAGATAAGCGTTACGTGACTGCGGAAGCCATGCTGGCTGATCTGGAAGAGTTCCGGAAAAATCCCAACATCAATTTTGAATATGCTCAGGAAGAACTGTCTCTTGGGGCTGCAGCCGCCGCGGCCGGGACTGCCGTGACGCTGGTGGATGAACCCACCATCGTGCGCAGCAATGGAAATGCGGAAGAGGGAGATGCCGTCACGAAATCCAAGCGCCGTTCCCGCAAGGAGAAAAAAGAGGATTACGACTACGACTACGACGAGGATGATTATGATGATCGCAGGCGTGGTGGTGTGATACCCGTTATCCTTGCAGTTTTTGCCATCTTGATATTCCTTGCCGGAATCGGTTATTTCCTGTGGTCAACTATTTTTGGTGGAATCATTACCAATCACAGTGAAGAAATTATGGTTCCCAACCTTGTGGGTATGACCATGGAAGAGGTCAATCGGGATCTTGCGCTGGGCAATATTTCTGGTGTGTTCAAGATCGTGGAAGGCCGCACGTTGGTCAGTGACCAGCCTGTTGGACAAATCATTGATCAGGATCCCAGTGCCAACACCCCCAAAAAGGGTGATGAAATTATCATTACCGTTGATATTTCGTCCGGACCGCAGGTGATCGAAATGCCTGATCTGGAAGACAAGGAGTATCGACAGGCGGTTGCCCTCTTGCAAAATGAAATGGGGCTGAAAGTGGAACCGGTTTATGAGCACAGCGATGAAATTAAGCGTAATTGCGTGATTCGCACCGAGCCGGGTGCCTACCTCAATGTGGAACCTGGCCAGACCGTCCGTCTTGTGGTCAGCTCAGGCCCGGAAACGAAACAGGTACCTGTTCCCAATTGTATGAACCGGAAGATCGACGATGTGATGTTGATATTGGATTCGTTGGGCCTTAAGGCGGAAGTTATGGAAGTAACGGATGAAACGAAAGAAAAGGGTATCGTGCTGTATCAAAGTGTGATCGCGGAAAGTGAAGTGGATGTCGGAAGTACCATCGTGTTCCACATCAGTTCCGGTCCGCTTAATGAGCAGGATCCCACCGGCGGCGAAGATCTGCCCGGGGCCGATGATCCGGTGGAGGATCCTTCGGTGGAGCCCTCTCAGGATCCCGAGGTTTCGCCTTCTGCACCCAGTACCCCTCCGGTGGATCAGCCGGTGATCGCCACAACCAAGACGGTCGAGGTTGATTTGTCTGAGTATACCGCGGTTGTACAGGTGCGTATTGAAGTGGGTGGAGCCGTGCAGCACAACAGCCCGGTGGATCCAACGACCATGAGCACTTTCTCTAAACCCATCACCGGAACCGGCAGCCAGCAGGTTATGATTTATGTGAATGATGAGCTCAAGAGCAGCTTTGTGGTGAATTTCGGCCAATGATGGAAACGGGAATTATTATGAAGGCCCTGTCCGGGTTCTACTATGTGGATCCGGGTGACGGAAGTTTGATCGCCTGCCGTGCAAGGGGCAAGTTCCGCCACAAAAAAATCACTCCGCTTGTCGGTGACCGGGTGGAAATTACCCGACTGGAAGACGGTTCCGGCATGGTGGATGAGATTTTTCCCCGCAAAAGTGAGTTCCTGCGTCCGGCAGTGGCCAACATTGACCAGTTGGTTATCATTGTGTCCGGGGCAACACCGGTCACCGATCCTTTTCTGATCGACCGCATGACATCTCTGGCTGAAGGGAAAGGATGCGACTGTGTCATCTGCATCAACAAGTGTGATTTGGAGCGCGCGGATGAACTGTACGAAATTTATTCTTCCGTTGGGTTTCCCACCGTGCGTGTCAGTGCGGAAACCGGTGAGGGAATCGATGCTCTGGCAGATTTGATTGCCGGAAAGATATCTGCCTTTACAGGCAACTCCGGTGTAGGAAAATCCAGCATTTTAAATGCTTTGGAACCCGGATTCTCTCTGTCGGTAGGACAGGTCAGTGAAAAGCTGGGCCGCGGTCGACATACCACCCGTCATGTGGAGCTGTTCCGCTTAGGAAACGGTGCTGTTGTGGCCGATACCCCCGGCTTTTCCTCCTTTGACACCGACCAGACCGAAGTGCGTATGAAAGATACTCTGGCCGAGACCTTCCGGGAATTTAAGCCCTATCTGGATCAGTGCCGATTTGTGGGCTGCGCTCACGTGAAGGAAAAAGGATGCGCGGTTCGCACGGCGCTGAAGGAAGGTAAAATCCCAGCATCCCGCCACGCAAGCTATGTACGCCTGTATGAGCAGGCAAAAAGCCACAAAGAGTGGGAGAATAAGTAAACAGGAACCAAACGCCTCTTACTGCGTATACTGGAGTGAAAAACCAGTATGCGCGGAAGGAGGCGTTTTGTTATGAAGGTGGTCGTCGTAAAATCCCCTAAGGCTCTGCGCGGGTTGCTGATGTCGCTGTTCAAACTTAAGTGACATAGAAGGGGCAGCTTTTACATATAGTGCTTTAGGAATTTGTCCAAAGGAGAGAAGCACTATGAAGCTGGAACTCAATCGAACCCATTTGACCGGTTACGAAACGGTGCTGGACACCACAGTGTTTTGTGAAGAGACGCTGGAGACCATCGTGCCGGACGCAAACCCGGACATTTTGCGATTGGTGGATACTCAGGGAAAGGTCCTCTTGAAAAGCAAAGAGGTAATGGACGGCCGGGTCACGCTGACCGGGACAGCGCGGCTGACCGTCCTTTACCAGCCTGAGGGCGGGACTGGCCCGTGCCGACTGGAGGTCGGTATTCCGTTCAGCGTGTCAGCAGAGGACCGGCGTCTGACTTCGGGCTGTGTGGTAACTGCTGTGGCGCGGGCAGCCGGAGCGGATACCCGCACCATCAATCCGAGAAAAATACTGACCCGGGTGGATGTAGCTGTCAGTGTTAAGGCATTCAGCGCGGAAACGACGGTCCTCTGTACCGGTGTCCACGCAGAAGGAGGCACTGCGGAGGAACGGAAGGAAGTACACCGTCCCTGCTGTGTCAGTGCCGTGCAGGAAAAACAGGTGAGCTTTGAGGACAATCTGAGTATTCCGGCAGGGCGCCCTGCGGCAGAAGAATTGATCTGCAATCGGGTAGAACTGGTTAGCCGCGAAGCCAAGCTCATTGGGAACAAGTTGATTTTCAAGGGAGATGCGTTTGTTAGACTGCTGTATCGTCCGGTTGGCGGAGGAATGGATGCTGCCGATTTTACGCTGCCGTTTTCGCAGGTTGCCGAAGTGATCGGCGTAGGGGAGGGCGGTCACTGCACGGTGGATGTTGGTTTGACCGGTGCAGATTTCTCGCTGGACAGCGACGGGCGCACGGTTTCGGTGTCAATTTCTATGCTGGCGCAGATCATAGTGCGGGAAGAGAGAGAAATTGAGCTTTTGGCAGACACGTACAGTACTTGCTGTTCGGTGAAGGCAGACCGCATTCCTTATACATATCGCAGGCGGCGCGAAGCTGGGGTCGGGCGGCAGACGGTTCGCCAGATGATCGAAACCGGCCTTTCGGTACAGGCGGTGGTGGATGCCTATTGTCTTATAGGACAAACGGCGCAGAAACGGGAAGGCAGTCAGATGAATTTAATGGCCGACGTGATCCTTACTGCGGTATGTATGACGGAAGAAGGGGATTTCTGTGCAATGTCCCGCAGGGCGGAAGTGGTCTGTCCGGTGGAGATCCCGGAAGGATGCCGTTGTAATTTCGAATGCCGCTGCGGCGAGCTGGTTGCAATGCCCACCACGGATGGCGTTGAAGTGCGCTTTCCGATGGAATTTCCGTATTTCTGCGAGCAGGAAGAGCATGGGATGATGGTTCGTGAAGTATCGGTTGAGGAAGCCGGAGATGACAGCGGTCAAGGCAAGCCGTCGATCATTCTTCGTCTGTTCCAGCCCGGTGAGTCGCTTTGGGATGTAGCAAAGCGGTACGGAACCACCACGGAGGACATTGTTCGTGCAAATGAATTGGAAAATGGTCGTACGGGGGAAGGAACGCTGCTGCTGATCCCGCGGAAACGGTAAAAGGGAGGGAATGACGATGGAAGAGCGCGGTATTTATGAAAGCATTGCCCAGCGGACACAAGGGGATATTTATATTGGAGTTGTAGGACCGGTTCGCACGGGCAAGTCCACCTTTATCAAACGGTTCATGGAAAGTCTGGTCATTCCGAAAATCGACAATGTCTACCGTCGGGAGCGGGCGCGGGACGAATTACCTCAGAGCGGTTCCGGACGTACTGTTATGACCGCTGAGCCGAAATTTGTTCCGGAAGAAGCGGTAGAGATCACGATGGAAGGCGGCGCCGCCATGTCGGTGCGTCTGATCGACTGTGTGGGTTATCTGGTTCCGGGCGCCGTGGGAGTTATGGAAGATGAAATGCCGCGGATGGTGACAACGCCGTGGTTTGAGCAGGAGATTCCTATGACCGAGGCGGCAGAGATCGGTACCCGCAAGGTGATTGCCGAACACTGTACCATCGGAATTGTTGTGACCACCGATGGCACCGTTACGGACATTCCCCGTGATGCATATCTGGATGCCGAAGAGCGGGTCATTACCGAATTGAAGGAGTTGGGCAAACCTTTTCTGGTATTGCTGAACTCAGCTTATCCCAACAGTGATCGGGCCCGAGCAGTCCGCGAGGAGATTGCACGGAAATATGACGTGACCTGCCTGTGCGCCAACTGTCTGGAGTTGGAAGAGGGAGCCATTACAGACCTGATTCGTGGTGTGCTTTGCGAATTTCCGGTTCGGGAGTTGGACCTGTTTTTGCCTGCGTGGGTGGATGCACTGCCCTTTGAGCATCCCATCAAACGTGAACTGTATGATGTGATTCGCTCCGGCGCAGCAGGATTGCAAAGGATCCGTGATGTGCGGTCCTGCGTGGAGACTATGGGGAAATGCGATACCATCAGCAGGGTGGAAGTGGCTGCCATTGATCTGGGTACCGGGATTGCTCAGGCAGAACTGGCACTTCCGCGCCGCCTGTTCTATGATACGCTGTCGGAGCAATCCGGGTTCCAGGTGCGGGATGACGGTGATCTGATGACGCTGCTGTCCGGTCTGGCTGAAATGAAGTGCGGTTATGATAAAGTTTCTGAGGCACTGGAACAGGTTCGAGAAACGGGTTACGGAATTGTAATGCCGGATGTAAAGGAGCTGTCACTGGAAGAGCCGGAAATTGTGAAGCAGGGCGGCCATTACGGTGTCCGGCTGAAGGCATCAGCACCGTCCATCCACATGATCCGCGCAGATGTCGAGACCGAAGTGTCCCCCATCATGGGGACCGAAAAACAATCGGAGGAGATGATTCGGTACCTGCTGCAGGAATTTGAGGGAGATACCTCAAAAATCTGGCAGTCCAATATATTCGGCAAGTCATTCCACGATCTGGTGGGAGAGGATCTGAACACCAAACTGAAGCGCATGCCCGAAGATGCACGTGCGAAACTGAGGGAAACACTGCAGCGTATTATCAACGAAGGTTCCGGCGGATTGATCTGCATTATTCTTTGAAATTTTGCTCCCGGAGTTGTCACAACTCCGGGAGCAAAATTTAATCGAAGAAAGCAAAAAAAGTGTTGACAAAGGGATGGCCGTCTGCTAAAATAACATACGTTCTGCACGAGATGTGTTGAAATGCAAAGTTAATATGGGGGTATAGCTCAGCTGGGAGAGCGCTTGAATGGCATTCAAGAGGTCAGCGGTTCGATCCCGCTTATCTCCACCAAAAAACAAAGGACAGTCGAAAGACTGTCCTTTGTTTTTTGATCAAGGTTTTTTGTTCGACGGTACTTTTGGTTTGCCCGGTACCTTTCCGACCGGAGTGATGACCGGAATTACGAAATATCAAAAAACCAATCTGTTTCAAGTGGTCAGCGGTTCAATTTCGCTTATTCCTAAAAACTTGGGGCAAAAATCTTTGGGGGTCACTTGTTTTGGGGATGCTTGTTATGGTTGACAAATTAAGGGTGGGTGTTGACAGAATGTCAAGCGAAAAGCTGGAGGGAGGATGGAGCGAAATTATGGATGTTCTGTTAGCGAGTTTTGATACCCGTGGCTTATACATACACTGTGTGCGACAGAAAGACAGGTTTTTGCGACGTGGAAGGACTGGAGAGAAGGGGGGTTACAGAGAGATAAAGTCGGAAAACATAGAATTTGCTACAATTGACAGAAATGAAAGGTTGACATTTTAATGTCTACCCACTATAATACTTGTGTTCACTTTTTCGAACAAAGTCTTTCCGGTGGCAACAAGGAAAGGGAAGTTTGAGGTTTTGCAGATTTTTTTGCAAAAAGAATGTGTGTGACGCCGTTCCTGCGACACTGTTGTGTAAGGAACTAGCTGTCAACATTTTCAACAACAAAGCGATGTGGTCAGGTTCGCTTTCAAAATTACGTTGCCAATCCCTTCCCTGAGGTCAGGGGAATTCAAAACTCTAAAAATTTAAATTTTAGGAGGACACTAACATGAAGAAATTGCTTGCTCTGCTGCTGGCTCTGGCAATGGTCTTCTCTCTGGTCGCTTGCGGCAAAGCTGACAAGCCCGATGAGTCCAAGCCCGCCGAGTCCAACAAGCCCAGCGAATCTCAGCCCGCCGACTCCAATGAACCCGAGGTCGAGCCCTATGTGCCCAAGCAGGCTGAGTACAACACCACCACCAGCACCATGCCCAGCAACTGGAACGAATTCACCTATGCCGATAACAACGACACTCAGATTCTGAGCTACATCGGTTCTTCGTTCTACACCTATGACTATAAGTTCGAGAACGACGAGAAGTTCAACGCTGACGGCTCCATCAACAAGGAAGCTATCGTTCCCGGTGCTTATACCACCAACTACTCCGCTGCTACCAAGCTGGAGGACGTCACTTCTTCCGTCGATGCCAAGTGGGGCTACACCGACGAGCAGAAGGCTGAACGCGGCTACGCATGGAAGATCACCCTGCGTGACGACCTGAAGTGGGATGGTGGTACCCCCATCGTTGCTGCTGACTTCGAGTACTCCATGAAGGAACTGCTGGATCCCGCCTTCATGAACTACCGCGCCAACACCTACTATGACACCCTGAGAATGAAGAACGCCAAGGAGTACTTCTTCCAGAATCAGGAAGGCACCTACGAGACCATCGGCAGCGTCGGCTATGCCTCCGTGCAGGCAGCCATTGACGCCGGCGAGACCGTTTACGCCAACATTTATAATATGTGGGCTACCCAGGGCTACGTGGATGCTGAGGGCAACGAGTGCCCCGAGTATGTCGCCATCACCGACGAGACCGTTTGGGACACTGCCGATGCTTGGGCTTCCGGCACTGCTGTTGACCCCATCTCCGGTCTGGATCTGTACACCTACTACGGCCCCTATCTGGAGCCCGGTACCGGCTATGACGCTTGCGTCTATGTTGAGAACACCGTCCGCAACGTGGCTTGGGAAGATGTCGGTATCTACGCCATCCCCGAGGAGAACGCCATCGTTGTCTGCCTGGGTGTTGCCTACTCCTTCCTGAAGGAAGACGGCAGCCTGTCCGTCTGGGCTCCTTACTACCTGTCCAGCCTGCCTCTGGTCAAGAAGGATCTGTATGAGTCCTGCAAGATCGAGCCCGCTGCCGGTGCCACCCTGTGGACCTCCAACTACAACTCCTCTCTGGAGACCACCGCTTCCTGGGGTCCCTACAAGCTGGTCGAGTTCGAGGCCGGTTCCCACTACAAGCTGGTGAAGAATGAGAACTGGTACGGCTACAGCCTGGAGCAGAACAAGAACCAGTACAACATCACCGCCATCAACTGCCGCAAGGTCGAAGAGTTCTCCACCAAGTGGATGGGCTTCCTGGCCGGCGAGTACGACGATGCTTCTCTGCAGACTGAGAACGTCGCTGATTACCTGGACTCCAAGTACGTTTACTTCACCTCCACCTCCACCGGTACCTTCGGCATGCAGCTGTTCAGCGATCTGTCCGTCCTGAAGGAGAGCGAGAACAACAACGGTATCCTGGCCATCCAGGAGTTCCGTCACGCTCTGAACCTGGGTCTGAACAGAAGCGACATCGTTGAGAAGATCTGGCCCGGCTCCGCCGTGCCCTGCTTCGGTCTGCTGAACGTTGCTTACTACTATGACATCGAGAACTCCCCCGATCTGGAAGACGGCGGTCAGTACCGCAACACCACCGTGGCCAAGGAAGGCATCCTGCGCGCCTACGGCTACACTCAGGCAGCTGACGGCACCTGGTCCAGCGGCGATCTGTCCGGTCTGAACACCGAGGAAGCCTATGAGACCCTGACCGGTTACAACCCCGTCGTTGCCAAGGAGAAGATGGCTGCTGCTATCGAGATCCTGCTGGCTGATCCCGAGCACTACGGCTATGATCCTTCCAAGAACATCACTCTGGTCTACGGTTCTTCCGTGGATAACGACAAGCAGCGCTTCCGCGCTGGCTACCTGCAGGACATCATCGACGGTCTGACCGTGGGTACCGCCCTCGAGGATAAGATCGATGTCGTGTTCGATGCCTCCGCCGGTGCTCAGTGGGCCGAGGCTTTCCGTACCGGTGCTACTCAGATCGGCTTCGGCTACGGTTTCTCCGGCAACGCCTTTAACCCCTTCGACATCGTTGGTGCTTTCGTTAACCCCGATGACTCCCTGAACTACCACATGTACTGGGATACCTCCGCCATCGATATGACCCTGACCATGCCCGCCGGTGACTACGACGGCGCTGGTGAGACCATCACCATGAGCGTTCAGAACTGCTACTTCTGCCTGAACGGCCTGTCTGAGACTGAGAAGCAGGTTCACACCTACAACTGGGGTGCCGGT
>JAZOBG010000078.1:0-25244 GCA_045595865.1 Oscillospiraceae bacterium | reverse complement strand
GGATGGATTGTTCCACCAGAACCTCCAGCGCGTCGATATAGAAGTCGGGCAGTCCGTGGTACACACGGTAAACTGAAAGCTCGGTGCAGCCCAGAATGGCGGCATCGCAGTCCATAGCGCGCAGCGCGCGGTCGATGGCAGCAAATTTTTCACGGCTGCCCTTCTCGCCCTTTTTGATCTCGTCGTAAATGATGGACATGACCAACTTCTGGGTGGCCTCATCGGGAGCGATGCCTTCGAATCCCTGAGCGGCGCACTCCTTTTGATAGGTCTGAGTCTGAATGGTGCCGTCTGTGGCCAGAATGCCAACCCGTTTGCAGCCTCTCTTTGCCAGCGCCTTGCAGGTTTCCCGCACCATATGGATGACGGGAACGGTCAGCTGCTGCTGCAGTTGATCCACAAAATAGTGGGAGGTGTTGCAGGGAATGGCAATGGCGGTGCAGCCGTTTCGCTCCAGCAGTTGGGCATCCTCCAGCAGACGGCGGTAGACCCGCTCCCCTTCTCCGGACAGGATGGCCGTGGTGCGGTCGGGCATTTCGGTGTCGCTGAGGATCAGCGTGGGCAGGTGCTCCTGATCCCGCTCGGCATCGGTGCGGTCCAGAATGCGCTGATAGAAGATCTGGGTGGCCTGAGGACCCATGCCGCCCAGAATACCCAAACGGGGTTTTTGTTCTGCCATAACGCTCTCCTTATTCTTCCGGGCGCTTGTAATACTTCCAGAACTTGTAATAGTGGCTCATCCGGCTCCGGGTGACCCGGTACAGGCGCTTGAGAGAGCGGTCTGCACGGCACACCAGAGGGCTGGTGACCTTTCCGGCCTTAACCAGAGCGCGCACCTCGGCGTGGTATTTCTTGGAGGTGAAGCGGTAAATGACCCCCAGAGGGACCACCGTCCACAGGGCCTTGTTGGTGGCCAGAGTGAAGGGCAGGTCCTGCTCCAGAATACGGTCTTCCACGAAATATTTTGCCACATTGTATCCGCCGCCGGTCACGTAGTAATTGCTGCGGCCCTGACGGCAGTTGATCTCAAACAGCTTGAACTTGCCGTCGCGCTGATCGTACTTGATGTCGAAGTTTGAGAAGCCGACGAAACCGATCTCCTCCAGAAAGGCCTTGATCTTCAGGCACAGCTCTTCATTTTCCTCCAGCAGGATGGCGGCGTGATTGCCCAGACCATGGGGGGTGTGCTCCTCCAGCAGGGTGTGGCCCAGACACATGAGCCTGACCTTGCCGTTGCGGTCGGAATAGTTGGTCAGCACACGCATATAGCTGTCGTCACCGGGAATAAACTCCTGAATGATCATGGAGTCGGTGTAGCCGGAGGCGTACACCTTGTCCAGAGTGGTCTCCAGCTTCTCGCGGCTGTCCAGAATGAAGACCTTGTCGTTGCCCTCGAAGGGGTGGGCCCAGTATTCCACGCCGTTGGACGGCTTGCAGATGTACGGAGCGCCAAAAGGCAGCTCAAAATCGTGGCCCAGCTCCCTGCGGTGGATAAAGGTGGCCGGATGATCCAGTCCGTACTGATCGCACAAAGCGTAGAACTTTTCCTTGTTGATCAAGGTGTTGATCATTTCCCCCGAAACGTACGGGGCGATGACGTTTTCGGGGTAGCGGTCCTTGTGCTCGGCGATCAGCTTCACATAGCTGTCCCCGCAGCCGATGAGCAGTACGGGTTTCCCGGCGTGCCGATCGGCGAACTCACAGGCAATCCGGAAAAAGGTTTCGGGTTCTTCGATTTTGGGTTCGGCCCGGTAGTTGATGATGGCGCTACCCCAACAGGGGAAGGATGGATACTTACCAACGGCAGAGCATTTGATGCCGTATGCCTCATAAAACGCACGGCTGACACTGTAAACATTGATATCTCCGCCGAACAGCAGAGGATAAAATTCGCATTTCAATGTAATCGCTCCTTGAGGATTGGTTATTTCAATGGTTCCCATTTGAGGGAAAATTCAATCAGCCCGTGGTGCGCTTGACTTGATATACGCCGGAAATCTGGTTGAGTTTGTTAATGACCGAGTACAACTCGTCCCGGTTCCGGACTTCCAGTCCAAGCAGGACGGATGCGTAGCCGTCGGGCATACTGCGGGCCATCAGGGAGGTCATCTTCACCTTGGCGGAAGACAATACCATGGCAACATCCAGTGTCAGGCCGTCACGGTCCTTGGCCGAGATGTCCAGCGATGTGGCGTAACCGGGCAGCGTGCCCTCCACCCAGGAGACCTTGACCCAGCGGCCGTTTTCCTCGGCCTCCCGCAGGTTGGGGTCGGCGTTGGGGCAGTCCTGGCGGTGAACGGAAACGCCGTAGCCACGGGTAATGAAGCCGGTAATGGGATCGCCGGGAACGGGTGAGCAGCACTTGGAGAACTTGATCAGGCAGTTGCCCAGGCCTTCCACCATAACGCCGGAATCGGAATGCTGGGGCTTGGAGGGAGCCTTGACCTGTTCGGCAGGGGTTTCCAGAGCCTTCTGGGCGGCAAGGCGCTCTTTCTCCTGACGGCCCAGAACCATCATCTCGTCCTTGATGCGGTTGACCGCCTTGCCGGTGGGCATCCCGCCGAAACCGATGGCAGCGTACATCTCGTCCAGAGAATGAAAGCGCACCTTTTTCAGTATGTGGGGCAGAACACCGTCGGCAGTAATGGCGGCAATGGTCAGACCGGCCCGCTTCAGTTCGGCTTCGAACATGGAGCGGCCGGTGGCAATATTCTCTTCGCGGCGCTCCTTCTTGAACCACTGGCGGATTTTGTTGCGGGCTTCGTTGGATTTACAGATCTTCATCCAGTCACGGCTGGGACCCTTGGCGTTCTTGGAGGTAACGATCTCCACGATGTCGCCGTTTTTCAGCTGGCTGTCAAAGGTGACGATGCGGCCGTTGATTTTGGCGCCGGTCATGCTGTTGCCCACGGCCGAGTGGATGGAATAGGCAAAGTCGATGGGGGTGGCGCCGGCGGGCAGATTGATGACGTCGCCGCGGGGAGTAAACACGAAGACCTCGTCGGCGAACATATCCACCTTCAGGGTGTGGACAAATTCATCGGGGTCGGCATCCTGCTGGCTTTCCAGCAGCTTGCGCACCCATTCGTAGGTCGATTCGGAACCCAGGGAATTGTTGCCCAGCCCCTGTTTATATTTCCAATGGGCGGCCACGCCGTATTCTGACATCTGGTGCATGGCGGTGGTGCGGATCTGCACCTCAAAGGGCAGGCCCTCTTTGCCGATGACGGTGGTGTGCAGCGACTGGTAGCCGTTGGGCTTTGGAGTGCCGATATAGTCTTTGAACCGGCCAATGACGGGACGGTATAGATCGTGAACGCAGCCCAGGACATTATAACAGTCGGGAATGTCGTCAACGATCACACGGAAGGCGTAAAGGTCGAAAATTTCGTCCAGCGTTTTGTTTTGGGAGTACATCTTTCGGTAGATGGAGTAGATGTGCTTGACGCGGCCGTAAATGGTGTGCCGGATGCCCTCTTGGGTCAGGCGTTCGGAGATGCGCTGCTGGATAGGAGCCATAAATTCGTCGTGCTCCGAGGAACGGATGGCCATTTCTTCCGTAATGGATTTGTAACCGATGGGATCCAGATACTGCAGAGAGGTGTCCTCCAGCTCCCATTTGACCTTCTGCATGCCCAGACGGTGGGCAATGGGGGCGTAGATCTCCATAGTTTCCAGAGAAATCTCCCGCTGCTTGTGGGGCTTCATGAACTCCATGGTGCGCATGTTGTGCAGGCGGTCACAGATTTTGATCAGAATCACACGGATGTCCTTGGCCATGGCCATGAGCATCTTGCGCAGATTCTCCATCTGCTCTTCTTCCTTGGAGGTGTACTGCACACGGGTCAGCTTGGTAACTCCCTCCACCAAATCGGCTACGGTCTCGCCGTACAGCTTGGCGATGTCCTCATGGGTGGCATCGGTGTCCTCGATGGTGTCGTGGAGCAGGGCGGCAATGATCGAATCCAGATCCAAACCCATTTCCACCACCAGTTCGGCCACGGCCAAAGGATGGGTGACGTAAGGGGAACCATCCTTGCGCAGCTGGGTGGAGTGGTGGGCATCGGCATAATGGAACGCGGAGGCCAAACGCTCAAAATCGGCGCCCGGCATATAACCGCGCACTTTTTCTTCCAGTGCTTGATAACGGTCCAGAACGGAATCCATAGAGAAACCTCCCTGTGGACAGAGGCGTGGCCCCTGTTGTTATTCGGGCAATGCCCGGATGGTGTTTACAGCTGAGTCAGTCGACGCAGACGGCGCATGAGCTCCGACTCTTCCAGATCCACCTTGGTCTCCACATGGCAAAGGTCGATGCGCATGCGTCCGGCAGACTGGGATTCCACCCGAATCAATCCGCGCTCGTCAAACACCTGAATGCAGACCATGGTGCGAGCGTATGCTTCGCGGATGTGATGGGCTCTGGCAATATTCTTTGCCAAACGGGCGGGACTATCCTCCAGAGGAGAAGCCGAAGCATGACGTTTCAGATAACGCCAGACCGCTTCAAATTCCTCCCTTGAGGGGATGATGGAACGGGCCTCTGCGGCGGACAAGGTCTCGCCGGCCTGAAGCCGTTCAAACAGGGTGCGCTCGGCCTGTGCACGGGTGGGTGAGGGCTGCAGGTCGCACACTTGCAACTGTACTGAGCGAGCACCGCGAAATTCGTTGATTTGGGGCGTAAAAGCAACATCCACCCGATCACCGGGGGCAAGACTCAGCTGGGCGATGTTGGCCGAGAAGAAAATAGCGTCAAAGGCGGCGCCCTGATGCCGCAAACGCAGCTTCAGATGCCGGCCTCCGCCTACTTCAAACATAGACAGAACCACTGCGCCGGGCAGGACAAAAACCGGTTTGGGGTTTCCGGCCCCAAAGGGTTCCAGCAGGGAAAGGGATTCCACGCCTTCCTGAGAAAGCAGGGTGGGATCGGTGATATGGGCATCTGCCTGCAGAACCGAGATCATGGCCTCGCCGCCGGTGCGGATCAGAACAGCCGCTTCCATGCGGGCGCGGAACAAATCTATGTTTTCCTCGCTGATGGTAAAGCCAGCAGCAAGTTCGTGTCCGCCGAAGTCTTCCAGCAGTTCCGAGTTTTGCTCCAACGCGGCAAACAGGTTGAAGCCGCCGAAGGAGCGGCAGGAGCCCTTGCCCTTGCCGTCCTGAAGACAGATCATGAACGTGGGACAGGAGTATTTTTCGGCCAGACGGGAGGCCACAATGCCCACCACGCCCTGATGCCAGCCCTCGTTGGCCAGAACGATGACCAAATGACTTCCGCCCTGACGGTCCAGTCGGGCCACACATTCTTCATAAATGGCGCCCTCAATGGATTGCCGCTCCCGGTTCAATGCGCAAAGTTTCTGTGCCAGCTCCTCGGCGCGGACAGAATCCTCGGTCAGCAGAAGTTCGCCGGCCATGGAGGCGCAGCCCATGCGGCCGGAAGCATTGATGCGGGGAGCCAGAGTGTATCCGATGGTGGAGGCGGTCAGCGGTTTGTCTTCGGCACCGGCTTCGCGGATCAGGGATCGCAGGCCGGGACGGCGGGTTTGCTTCAAAACCTGAAGGCCGGAACGGACGATGGCGCGGTTTTCGCCGGTCAGCTGCATAACGTCGGCCACGGTGCCGATGGCGGTCAGATCGGCGTATTCTGCCAACAGTTCCCGGCGGTGCTCGGGACCGCCCAGAGCAAGGACCAGCTTAAAGGCGACGCCAACACCGGCCAGACAGGGGAAGGGGTACTGACAGTCTATGCGGTGAGGGTTCACCACGGCAACGGCATTGGGCAGAACTTCCTTGCACTCGTGGTGGTCGGTAATGACCACGTCGATACCCAACCGGGCGGCGTGAACCGTTTCGTTCACGGCGGTAATGCCGCAGTCCACCGTGATGATCAGGGTGACGCCCTGTTCGTGAAGATACTCTACCGCCTGATGACTCAGGCCATAACCTTCCTCCATGCGGTCGGGGATGTAAAATACCACCGAGGCGCCCTGACGGCGCAGAAAATCGGTCAGCAGACAGGTGGCGGTAATACCGTCAACGTCATAGTCGCCGTAAACTGCAATGGTTTCCCGTTGTTCAATTGCTTTGCGGATGCGTTCGACTGCCCGATCCATGTCCTTCAGCAGGAAGGGGTCATGGAGCAGGTCTTCCCGGTCATCCAGAAAGTCCCGGGCCTTTTGGGGCGTATCCAGGCCACGGGCGCACAGCACCACCGCGGGCAGAGGGGGTATGCCGGCGGCAATCATAGCCCGGCAGGCCTCTGTTGGCGGAGTGCAGATATTCCACTGCTTGTACTTCATGAGAGTGAACCTCAAATAATCTTAAAAATTAACTTTTATTATATCAAAATGTGCCCCTGATTACAAGGAATATGGAAGAAAAAAGCGACTGCTTCTTCGGAAAGAAGCAGTCGCTCTGAAAGAGGGATCACTTATAATATTCGGCGCCGGATTCAAACAGAGGTTGGTACTTGTTGCCGGGAATGTTTTTGCCTACATACTGACCGCAGCGCTCCGAGTGGCCCATCTTACCGAAGACGCGGCCATCGGGAGAGAAGATACCTTCGATGCTCTCCACCGAGGCGTTGGGATTGACGTCGATGGACATGGAGGGGTTGCCGCTCAGGTCCACGTACTGGGTGGCGACCTGTCCGTTGGCGATCAGCTGAGCCACCACGTTGGCGGGAGCCACGAAGCGGCCTTCGCCGTGGGAGATGGGAATGGCGTGCAGGTCGCCCACATTGGACTTGAGCATCCAGGGGGACTTCACGCTGGCCACACGGGTGGTGACGTATTTGCTTTGGTGGCGGCCGATGCGGTTGAAGGTCAGGGTGGGACTGTTCTCATCGGTAACCACGATCTCGCCGTAGGGCACCAAACCCAGCTTGACCAGAGCCTGGAAACCATTACAGATACCCAGCATCAGGCCGTCACGGTTCTTCAGCAGGTCGTGGACGGCATCGGTCAGGCGGGCGTTGCGCAGGAAAGAGCAGATGAATTTGGCGGAGCCTTCGGGCTCATCGCCGCCGGAGAAGCCGCCGGGGAGAATCATCATCTGACTGCGGCGGATGGCATTTTCCAGCGCCTGAGCCGACTGGGCCAGCAGGTCACCGTTCAGGTTGCGGATGACCACGATCTCGGGGTCAATGCCGGCCTTGACGCAGGCGGCGGCGGTGTCATACTCGCAGTTGGTGCCGGGGAAGACCGGGATGACAGCCTTGGGGCGGGAGATCTTGCTCTTAGCCACGATGGGAGCGCGTTCGGTGCAGGAAATGGGCTGGATCAGGATTTTTTCGGCGGGAGTCTGGGTGGGATAAACATCCTCCAGAACGCCTTCGTTCAGGGAGATCAGTTCGTCAATGGAAACACTCTCGCCGGCCACGGTCACCATACCGTCGTCGGTGGTATAACCCATCAGCAGTGCGTTGTCGATCTCCTCGGTCAGCTCGGCGATGATGGCGCCGGGGCAGGGGCCGTACCAGGGAACCAGAGGAATATTCTCGCAGGTGAAACCCACGTGGTTGCCGAAGGACATCTTCATGACACCTTCTGCCACACCGCCGCTTTCCACCGCCCATGCTGCCTTGACCTTGCCGGCCTGACACAGGGTGTGGAACTGCTCCCACTGGCTGCGATAGGTGCCATAATCACCGATCTGAGGAGTGCCGAAGAAGTACACGGGGTGGCCGGCTTCCTTGAATTCGGGGGACAGCACATCACCGGCCAGAACGGGGGCAATGGCGAAGGAGATCAGAGTGGGCGGCACATCCAGATCCAGGAAGGTGCCCGACATGGAGTCTTTGCCGCCGATAGAGGCACAGCCCAGCTCCATCTGAGCGCTCAGGGCACCCAGCAGAGCAGCAAAGGGCTTGCCCCAACGCTCAGGCTCGGTGCGCAGCTTCTCAAAAAATTCCTGGAAGGACAGGTAAGCTTTGTTGTAATCGGCGCCTGCGGCAACCAGCTTGGCGACCGAGACCACCACCGAGTTGATGGCGCCTACGAAGGGATCTTCGCTCATCCAATGGGGGTCAAAGGCCCATGCCATCACGCTGGCCTGCTCGGTCTTCTGGCCGGGCAGAACGGGAAGCAGGGCCGACATGGCCTGCGCGGGAGTCTTCTGGCTCTTGCCGCCAAAGGGCATCAACACGCTGCCGGCACCGATGGAGCCGTCGAAGCGCTCCACCAGACCGCGGTTCAGAGCAAACTTCAGATTGGTGGCAATCTGTTTCAGGCTGGCGGCGTGGACCAGAACATCGTGGTCGTTGGAGGGGACCTTGACGGCGGCGTGCTTGACGGCGCCGTTGGTGTTCAGGAATTCACGGGACAGGTCGGCGATTTTCCGGCCACGCCAGGTCATGACCATGCGGGCTTCTTCGGTGACGGTGGCTACGAGGTAGGCTTCCAGATTTTCAGCCTCGGCTGCGGCGATAAACTTGTCGGCATCCTCAGCAGCCACGACCACGGCCATGCGCTCCTGAGATTCCGAGATGGCCAGTTCGGTGCCGTCCAGACCGTCGTACTTCTTACGCACGGCGTCCAGATCAATATCCACGCCGTCGGCCAACTCACCGATGGCGACCGAAACGCCGCCGGCGCCAAAGTCGTTGCAGCGTTTGACCAGACGGGTCACGTCGCCATTGCGGAACAGGCGCTGGATCTTGCGCTCCTCGGGGGCGTTGCCCTTCTGGACTTCGGAGGCCATGGTCTCCAGAGAACTCATAGTGTGGCTCTTGGAGGAACCGGTTGCGCCGCCAATGCCGTCACGGCCGGTGCGGCCGCCCAGCAGAATGATCACGTCACCGGGAGCGGGACGCTCGCGGACTACATTTTCGGCGGGAGCAGCGCCCACCACGGCGCCGCATTCCAGTCGCTTGGCAACATAGCCTTCGTGATAAACCTCGGCCACATGACCGGTAGCAAGACCAATCTGGTTGCCGTAGGACGAATAGCCGGCAGCTGCGGTCTGACACAGTTTGCGCTGGGGCAGCTTGCCCTCCAGCGTGTCAGCCAGAGGAGTCCGGGGGTCGCCGGCACCGGTGACGCGCATGGCCTGATGGACATAAACGCGGCCGGACAGGGGGTCACGGATGCAGCCGCCGATACAGGTCGCGGCGCCGCCGAAGGGCTCGATCTCGGTGGGGTGGTTGTGGGTCTCGTTCTTGAACATGAGCAGCCAGTCCTGTTCCTTGCCGTCCACCACGGCGGGAACGTGGATGGAGCAGGCGTGGATCTCTTCGCTCTCATCCAGTTCGGGGACCAGACCCATCTTCTTCAGGGCTTTGGTGCCGATGGTGCCCAGATCCATCAGGGTGATGGGCCGTTTGGCTGCCTTCTCTTCGCCAAAGACTTCCTTGCGCAGCTCAATGTAGGCCTTGAAGGTGCTGGCAATCATGGGATCGGCGATCTCAATGTCGTCGATGTGAGTGGAGAAGGTGGTGTGACGGCAATGGTCGGACCAGTATGTATCCACCACGCGGATCTCGGTGATGGTGGGGTTGCGTTTTTCTTCATCCCGGAAGTAGGCCTGCAGGAACTTCAAGTCAGCCAGATCCATGGCCAGACCGTACTGACCCAGCAGAGCGTTCAGGCCGGCCTCGTCCAGAGCGATAAAGCCTTCCAGAACGGCAATATCGCCGGGAACAGGATAAGCCATAGCCAGAGTTTCGGGCTTGTCCAAAGAGGCCTCGCGGCACTCCACGGGGTTGATCAGATAGGCCTTGATCTGCTCCAGATCGGCTTCGGACACGGCACCCTCCAACAGGTATACGGTGGCGCATTTGACAACGGGGCGGTCGCCACCGGCCATCAGCTGAATGCACTGAGCGGCAGAGTCGGCCCGCTGATCGTATTGGCCGGGCAGAGCCTCGACAGCCAGAACCGCACCGGCCGTGGCGCAGACAGGGACATCCTCGTCATAAACTGCATCTACCTGGGGCTCAGAAAAGACAATAACGCGGGCCTTTTCATAGACGGCGGCGTCGATGCCTTCCACGTCATAGCGGTGAAGGATGCGCACGCCGGTCAGGGTATCAATGCCCAGCTGTTCTTTCAGCTGGTTGAGCACCGAGACGGCTTCGCCGTCAAAACCGGGCTTCTTTTCTGCAAAACAACGGTATACTTTGTTCATATTCCCATTCCTCCAAAAGGTGTTTCCTTGTCTGTCTATTTTTCGGCGTAAAAACGCAGGGAGTCCAAATTGTAAAAGGGATTTTGCCGGGTGGGGTTCAGGCCTGCGACAGCCTGCCACTGGGTCAAAACCGAGTGGTTTTTGAAGCAGAGCGGTGCGAAAGGGGCCTCAGCCAGAAAACGGTCAAACAAGAGTGATTCGCCGGTTCCGGCATAGCGCAGAACAAATTGCGCGGAGTCCATCTCGAAGCTTTGATATCCGCCGAAATTCAGAGAACCTCCCACACTGAGCAGAGGACTTAAATCGAAATCGGCGGTCAGGGCAACTTCGCCCAGATACAGGTCAAATGCACCGGCCTCCAAAGCAGCCAGATAATCGTCCCAGGCCAGTTTTTTCAATTCTACATCCATGCCCATATCGGTCAGCTGTCCGGCCAGATAGTCGGCGATGGCCAATTTGAAGGAGTTGTCGGTGTTGACCACAAAAGTCAGAGACAGGGTGGACTGTCCGTGGTGAAGCAGTCCGTCATCACCCTTGCTGTAACCCGCGTCAGTCAACAGCGTTTCGGCTGCGGCGGGGTCGTAGCAGCCAGCCTTTTCGTATGCAGAATTGTACCGTGTGGAGTGGGGAGAGATCGGCAGGCAGGTGGCGTCTGCGTGACCGGCCAAAAGGGAGCCGGAAACGGTATCCCGGTCAAAACTGCGGGAAATAGCCTGACGCACCAGCGGATCGGAGCAAGGGCCGGTTGCAGCCTGAAACCCCACATAAAGCATGGTGGTAGTGGGAAAATCAAAGGCCTCATACCCGGCGGAGTAACCAAGAGCATTGGCTCCGGTCAGATCGCTGATCGACAGGGAGATGCTGCCGGAATCAAAGGCATAGATCAGATCATCGGCACCTTCGACAGCCAACAGCGGAATTTCCTTCGGGGCGGAGACGGGAGCGAGGTCGGTTCGGGCTAGTCGAAGGGGGCCGCCGTCCTCTACAAAACAATAGGGTCCGGTGCCCAAAGGCATGGAACCGTCCTGAAGGTCGTGGATCACGGGAATGTCCAGCAACGCGGGGAGCAGCTGGTTGGGGTGAGTCAGTGTGAGAACTACGGTGTTGCCGGAGGCCGAGATGCTCTGTACATCGGCAAGCCGACCGGCGTAAAGGGTGCTGCTGCGGGCGAGGTTCAGAGAGTGAACCACATCGTCGGCTGTGACGGGGGAACCGTCGGAAAAGGTCTTGTCGGCCAGAGTAAAGGACCAGGTCAGTTTGTCGTTTGAAACAGTGCATTCGGAACAAAGCACGCCGTGGGGCGTGAAGGAGTTGTCCAGTTCAAATAAACCCTGATAAACCAAGCTGTTCAGAACCATATTGGCACGGTTGCTGCCCAGAATGGGATGCAGGTCTGCGTCGGGGTAATACGGCAGGGTGAAGTTCTGCTGTTCCGGAGCGGCAGACGGCGTGGGAGTGGGTTCCGGTTCGTCCGGAACGGTGACCGGCATCTCGGAACAGCCGGTCAGACAAAGAACAAGGCAGAGGGTCAGAGCGATCAGTCTTTGGCGCATGGTGACTCCCCCTCGCTCAAGCTGCCGGTATACCATCCGGTCACGCCGTTCTTTTTTGCCAGCCAGCCGCGGCTGGTTTTTTCAATAATGGATAAGGTGTCACCCGGCTGGACAGAGAGTAGGTAATCGGTGGAATCTTCGCAGAAAACTCCGCGCTCGATTTCCCAAATGTCCCGGGTCAGAATATGGAGGACCCGGCCGGTGGAAACATGTCGGCAGAGAGAAAACTCCTCGCCGCGCTCCAGAATTTCCAGTTTGTTGTCACCGTAACGGATGTTGATGGAATCTTCGGACGGGGTCTGCGCATGGACAGCGGTTGCCGTGGGCAGACCGTCGTAGGAAAGCCAGGAGAAGTTGTCCGCGGTGGGGGCGGAAGGCAGAAGCAGGGCATTCAGCTGACCGTCCCGTTTGATGACGCATCCGCCGTCGATGGAGACGATCTGCTGCTGCGTACTGACCAGCGGCTCGGCACAGGGCCATTTCTCCCGGTAGAGCGTTGCAGGCCAATGACCTACGATACACCATTTGTGATAGAAACGATGACCCTGATTGACAAAATCGTCATTTTTCATACATTCCCACGGTTTTAAGCTGTCCGGGTTCTTCAGGCTGTCCTCGCCGGGAATACCGCCGTGGACGAAGATATAGTGTTCGCTTTCCAGAATGACCGGCAGATCCATCAGAAAAGCAACTTCCTTGGGAAATTCCCGCTTTGCAGCCTGCCGCAAGGTGCCAACATCTTCCGCCGTGCGAATCGGAATGTTCAGCTGCTTGGAAAGTTCGTTCATGATCATGTTCCCGTCCCAGCTGTGGCGGTACCGAAACAGCCATTCATCGGGAAGATCGTCATCGAACAAAAGCCGATCACAGTTGCCCCGCAGAACATGAACGGTATGGGTCTTGCAAAGCTGCATGACATACTGCAGGGTTTCCAGACTATGCGGGCCTTTTTCGATCAGGTCACCCAGAAGAATAAGCACATCATCGTGGGAAAAGGATATTTTGTTGAGAAGGCCTTTCAGGTAATCCAGATTGCCATGCACATCGCTGACGGCAAAGACCCGCCGATCGGCAGGCAGTTCGATGTGTTTCACTGGGATGTGCATGGTTCACCTCTTTCTATAACAACTGGATCATAGCGGCCTGGCTGCCTCTTTGTCCCCGGGTCACGCGGTGACTCCAGTAGGTTTCGTGGAGGCAGGCGGTACAGTGGTCGGATTTTTCAATGTGATCGGCAGTCACGCCGGCGCGCATCATAAGGGCGGCATTGATGCCCTTCAGATCGACCTTGAATTTTCCGTTTTCCAGACAGAGAATGTGGGAGCTTGCCAGATTGCCCAGCGCTTCTGTCATGGCATTGGGTACATCGGAATGGGTTTCAAAACAGCATTGTGAAATGCCCGGGCCAATGGCAGCCAGAATGGTTTCGGGCCGGCAGCCGTACTCCTGCTGCATTTTACGCACGGTTTTGCCGGCAATATCCAGTGCGGTACCCCGCCAGCCGGCATGGACTGCAGCAATAACCCGTTTGACCGGGTCGTACAGCAGAACAGGAATGCAGTCGGCAGTAAAAACAGTCAGTACCAGACCGGGCTGATCGGTGATCAGGCCGTCGCAGTCGTATCCGGTTGGCACACACACGTCGGGCTTGATCAGATCGAGGGTGGCGGTACGGATCTCGTCTTCGTGGATCTGTCCGGTCATGACGATGCGGTCGGCATCGGCGCCGATGGCGGCGCAGAAGCGGCGGTAATTTTCTCGCACGCAGTCGGGGTCGTCACCTCGGTTAAACCCCAGATTCAAAGAGGAAAAAATTCCTTCGGAAACACCGCCGATGCGGGTGGAAAATCCGTGGGCGACGCCGCCGGCGGCCCGAAAACCGTCGGCGGCGAGAAAGGTCACGCCGTTTACCTGAAGCTGCTTCATGGGCATCAGTCCTGAGCGGCTCCGTCAGGATGGAATTCCTTGCAGGTACACTTCTTCCACTTTTGACCGCTGCCGCAGGGACAGGGGTCATTGCGGCCGATTTTGGTGCCTTTTTTGACGGGCTGTTTCTTTACCGAACCGTCGCTGCCGGCGGTTTCGCCGGTGATCTTGGCTACGCGCTCACGCTGGACGCTGTTGGTCTGAACGCGGACGGTGAAGATGCGGCGTACAGTTTCCTCCTGAATGGCGGCCACCATTTCCTCGAACATGTCGTAGCCTTCTTTTTTGTAGGCGATCACGGGGTCGGCCTGGGCGTAGGCGCGCAGACCGATGCCCTGCTTCAGTTCGTTCATGGCGTCGATGTGATCCATCCAGTATTCGTCCACCACACGCAACATGACCACGCGCTCCAGCTCGCGCATAAGGGGCTCACCCAGCGCCTGCTCGCGGGCCTTGTATACCGCATCGGCTTTGGATTGGATCAGGTCGACCAGTTCGTTCTGGTCATACTTGGCCAGTTCCTGCTCGGACAGAGAGCACTCGGCCTCAGTCAGGAAGACATTCTTGAAGGGTGCCACCGCATTGGTGTAATCTTCAAAGGTCATGTGGCGCTGTTCGCCCCAGTGACCCAGAATAGCGGAGGAAATGCTGTTGTGGATCATGTTCCGGATGGAGCCGGTAATGTCTTCGCCGTCCAGCACCTGTCCGCGCTGCTTGTAGATGACCTCGCGCTGGGTATTCATGACATCGTCGTACTGCAGCACATTCTTACGGGTCTGGAAGTTGCGGGATTCCACCTGTTTCTGAGCGTTTTCAATGGCGTTGGACAGGATTTTCTGGTCGATGGGGGTATCTTCGTCAATACCCAGTTTATCCATCATGCCCTGCACGCGCTCGGAACCGAACAGGCGCATGATATCGTCTTCCATCGACAGGAAGAAACGGCTTTCACCGGGGTCGCCCTGACGGCCGGCACGGCCGCGCAGCTGGTTGTCGATACGGCGGGATTCATGGCGCTCGGTGCCCAGGATGAACAGACCGCCGGCAGCACGCACCTGGTCGGCCTCGTCCTTGATTTCAGCCTTAAATCTGGTCTCAGCTTCGGCAAAGGCTTTGCGGGCATCCAGAATTTCCTGATTGTCGGTTTCGGCAAAACCGGTGGCCTCCACCAGAAGCTCTTCGGTCATGCCGCCCTTGCGCAGCTCGTTCTTGGCCAAAAATTCGGCATTGCCGCCCAGCATGATGTCGGTGCCGCGGCCTGCCATGTTGGTGGCGACCGTGACAGCGCCCAGTTTGCCGGCCTGAGCCACGATCTCGGCTTCCTTCTCGTGGAACTTGGCGTTCAGCACGTTATGCTTGATGCCGCGCTTTTGCAGCAATTTGGAGATCAGTTCGGACTTTTCGATGGAGACGGTACCCACCAGAACCGGCTGACCCTTGGCGTGGCACTCTTCGATCTGGCGTACGATGGCCCGGTACTTGCCGGCCTCGGTCTTGTACACCACGTCGGGCTGATCCAGTCGGGCGATGGGGCGGTTGGTGGGGATCTCCACGATGTCCAGATTGTAGATCTGGCCGAATTCTGCCTCTTCGGTCAGGGCGGTACCGGTCATACCGGACAGCTTGGCATACAGGCGGAAGTAATTTTGGAAAGTAATGGTGGCCAGCGTCTTGGATTCACGGGCCACAGTGACATGCTCTTTGGCTTCGATGGCCTGATGCAGGCCCTCGTTATAACGGCGGCCGTACATCAGACGGCCGGTGAACTCGTCGACGATGATGACCTCGCCGTTCTTGACCACGTAGGCCACATCGCGCATCATGACGCCGTGGGCCTTGATGGCCTGATTGATGTGGTGGGATAGGGTGGCGTTTTCCGGGTCGGCCAGATTTTCCACATTGAAGTGCTTCTCGGCTTTCGCAATACCGCGGGCGGTCAAAGTGGCCGTCTTGGATTTTTCGTCCACGATATAGTCGGCGTCGATGTCCTCGGCCTCTTCCTGTTTTTCGTCGGTCTTGGCAACCTTCAGGCGCTTCAGGCCGCGGACAAAAGCGTCCACCAGAGAATACAGCTGGGTGGACTTTTCGCCCTGACCGGAAATGATCAGAGGAGTGCGGGCTTCGTCGATCAGAATGGAGTCCACCTCGTCCACGATGGCAAACGCATGACCGCGCTGAACCATTTCGTGCTTGTAAATGGCCATGTTGTCACGCAGGTAATCGAAACCGAACTCGTTGTTGGTGCCGTAGGTGATGTCGGCCCGGTAGGCAGCCTTCTTTTCTTCGCCCTTGACGCCGTGGATGACCAGACCCACGCTCAGACCGAGGAACTTGTAGACTTTGCCCATCCACTCGCTGTCGCGCTTGGCCAGATAGTCGTTGACCGTAATGACGTGTACACCCTGACCGCTCAGTGCGTTCAGGTAGGCAGGCAAGGTGGCTACCAGAGTCTTGCCTTCACCGGTCTTCATTTCGGCGATGCGGCCCTGATGCAAAACGATGCCGCCGATCAGCTGAACCCGGTAGGGGCGCATACCCAGCACACGCCATGCGGCCTCGCGGCAGGTGGCGAAAGCTTCGGGCAGAATGTCGTCCAGTGTTTCACCGTTAGCCAGACGCGCCTTCAATTCGGGGGTCTTGGCCTGGAGCTGGGCATCGGTCAATGCCTTGTATTCCTCTTCCAGCGCCTCGATTTTGTCCACCAGAGGGGTAATGGTCTTGACCTCGCGTTCGGAGTGGGTACCGAACAGCTTCGTAAAGATACTCATAATCAAAAGTCACCTTTCGGATTGTGTGAAAACGGTGAGGTCCGTTTTATAAACAATAATTCAGTTTAGTATATCACAATTGCAGGGCAGAGAAAAGAAGAAAATGTGAATTCTTTTCTGAATAAAGTGACCCCGCCTGTCGAGGCGTGACAGACGGGGTCGGGGTCAGTCGATGAGAACGCAGCTTGTGTAGGTCAATGTCCGGGGGCCGTAGTAGTAAGGCAGGCCGGACTTTTCGCAGACCTTGGATACCAGCAGGCCGTAGGCCTCCATGGAGGGAATGGCCTTTTTGGGAAAGCGGCAGGGCGCATCGGGATAGGTGCATTCCGGACAGAGGGTGCAGCCGCCGGTGGCCATGGGCAGGCAGTCGGGATATTCCCAGCGCAATTGCTCCACAAAGGCGGCGAAGGACTGCTTCTGGTCGGTCTCTGCCTGCTGCATGGTTTCAATGTCAAAATCGTCTTCAAGCTGTGCGGTGGTCTGCAGCAGCACGCCCCGGCGGTATCTTGACGCTTCGGCAGCCACCTCGTCCAATGTTCCGCAGCCGGGAGGACAGGTCCAGCTTCTGCCGTACTTCTGACACCGGTCGGCCGAACACATATCGCGCACCGCGGGCATGAACTCCAAAGCGTCCATATTCAGTTCGCCCACATGGGTGAAACCGCATTCTTTGGCAAGGGTCAGGATTTCTTCCGTGGTGGACATGACGGCACCTCCTCGGTTTTTGACAACATTGTAGCACAAAATTTGAAAAAGCTATATCAAAAACCAAGCAAACCATGGTATAATTTTAAGTTACAAACGATGTTGAAGGAGTGCGCCCTTATGAAAAAGCCGCAGGAAAATAAAATATTGCCACTCGCCATTGAAAATTATGGCTCCGATGGCGAGGGTGTGACCCATCTGCCTGACGGTATGGCCTGCTTTGTCAAGGGCGCCATGCGGGGAGAGAACTGCCGGGTCCGGCTGGTCAAAGTTGGCCGCTCCTGCGCTTGGGGCGAAGTGGAAGAGGTGACAGCCCCCTCCCCGGCCCGTATGGAGCCGGACTGTGCTTATTACGCCGACTGCGGTGGCTGTTCCCTGCGGCATATGACCTATGAGGAAGAGTTGACGCTGAAAAAGCAAAAGGTGCAGGATGCGCTTCAGCGCATTGGCGGCTCGCATATGGCCGTTTCTGCAATACTTGGAGCAAAAAATACCGAGCGTTATCGAAATAAAGTGCAATTTCCGGTGGCAGACGGCCCCCGCATCGGCTTTTATCAAAAGCGCACCCATGCCGTGACCGATGTGGCCGACTGCCTGCTGCAGCCGGTGGCCGCCGCTAACTTGCGTACGGCGGTCAAGGCGTGGATGGAGCAATATAAGGTGTCTTCCTACGACGAGCGTGCCCACAAGGGTTTGGTGCGCCATGTGTACGTGCGCACCAACGCAAGGGGCGAAAGTCTGTGCTGCCTAATGGTCAACGGCACCGAACTGCCCCATGAAGAAGAACTGGTATCCGCTCTTCGCCGTGCCGAGCCGGGGTTGAAGGGGGTCATTCTGGGGGTCAACCGGAAAAAGACCAATGTCATTCTGGGCGAATCCTACCGCACCCTCTGGGGTCAGGATGTGCTGGAGGAGACCTTGTGCGGGTTGGATTTCCGCCTGTCGGTGCCCTCCTTCTTTCAGGTCAACCGAGAGCAGACTGAGGTGCTGTACGCCAAAGCGTTGGAGCTGGCCAACCTGACCGGGATTGAGACTGTGCTGGATCTGTACTGCGGCATCGGCACCATTTCGCTGGCACTGGCAAAAAAGGCAAAAAAGGTTATCGGCGCCGAGGTGGTGCCCGAGGCCATTGAAGACGCCAAGGCCAATGCCCGGCGCAACGGCATTGAAAACGCCGAATTTTTCTGCGGCGATGCTGGGGATATTGCGGCCAGACTGTCCGCCGACGGCTTGCGCCCTGATGTCATCACGGTGGACCCGCCCCGCAAAGGACTGGCTCCCGATGTGGTGGATACCATTGTGCAGATGGCTCCCGACCGGGTGGTCTATGTCTCCTGCGACCCGGCCACGCTGGCACGGGATGTGAAGCGCTTTGACGAGCAGGGCTACCGCCCTCAAACCGCTCTGGCCGTAGACCTTTTCCCGCGAACCAGCCATATAGAAAGTATCGTTTTGCTGACCCGGGAAACGACAGTTCACGATATGAAACTGCATTCCGCTCCGTTTGAAAAGGTAAAGAGCGGTGAAAAAACGATCGAACTCCGTTTGTACGATGAAAAGCGCCGCCAAATCAAGGAGGGTGATTTCATCACCTTTACAAACACTTCCGACGGTGAGAAGATGAGAGTAACGGTTAAGAAATTGCATCGGTTTGACAGTTTTGATGCATTGTATAAATCCTTGCCGCTGCTGCAATGCGGATATACAGCAGATGATGTTGACAATGCAAAGCCGTCTGATATGGAAGCCTATTATTCTGCCGAAGAGCAGAAAAAATATGGCGTTGTTGGTATTGAACTTTGCCGAGCGAAAGAAGCAACAGACGAAAGCATCGTTTTGCTGAACAAAGAACCTTGACCGGAAAGGGGCGCGCCCATGGAAATACGCTGCGTGTGGGAACACAACGGAAATGACAGCATCCTGTATGCCGAGCGGCTGGTCGGCGCATACACACGGGGACGCACCCCGGAAGAAGCGGTTCGGAAAATGCACGCCGAGGTCAAATCCTATCTGAAGTGGAAAGGGGCGTCTCTTGCAGAGCCTTTTGAGGTGGAGATCGTTCAGGAAAAGAATTCTGACCTGACCATCTCGGACGCTGATTCCGATGTGATTTTTGAGCGGGAGCGCGAACCGCTCGACTTGGCCGAATATCTGGAACTGAAAGAACTGGCCATGAAGTCGGCGCAGGATTTTCTGACCCTGTACCAAGCGGTTCCGGATAAAAACGCAAGCTGCCTGCCGCCCCGGGTGACCTTTTACGGACCGGTTCCGCGTACCGCATCGGAAATGTACGAGCATACCAAAAACGTCAATGCCTACTACTTTGGGGAAATCGGTGTGGATGCCGATAACGAGGGCAGTATCGTGACCTGCCGAAAGCGTGGCTTTGAACGCTTGGAACAGAAACCGGATTTTCTTGCCACAGGCGTCTGTGCCGGAAGTTATGACGAGGAATGGTCCCTGCGCAAGATGCTGCGGCGTTTTGTCTGGCATGACCGCATCCACGCCAAAGCCATGTACCGCATGGCGGAAAAAACCTTCGGACCGGGTGAGGTTCCCAATGTGTTTTGTTTTGAGAAATAATATGGGCGCACAGATGATTTGAGGAGATTGCCATGAAATTGACCATGCTGGGCACCGGCAATGCCGGTGTGACCGAGTGTTATAATACCTGTTTTGCAATTGAAAATCAGGGCGAATATCTGCTGGTGGACGGAGGCGGCGGAAACGGACTGCTCAAGCAGCTCAAGGCCGCCGGTATTGACTGGAACGATATTCGCCATGTGTTCGTGACCCATCGGCACACCGACCATCTGATGGGGATTTTCTGGCTGATGCGCTGTATCAGCTACCGAAGACAGCCGAGTGGGAAATCGGTCACATTCTACGGTCACGACGAAGTGATTTCCCTAATTGAAGACATGACCATGGGCCTGTTCCCTCGGGAGGACGGACTGCACCCCGATATCCGGCTGGTGTCTCTGGAGGACGGACAGGAATTCCGCGCCATTGGCCAGCGTTTTCAGGCCTTTGACATTCAGTCAGTCAAGGCGAAGCAGTTTGGTTTCTCCATGTACTACGGGGACGGGAAAATCCTGACCTGCTGCGGTGACGAATCCTATCGGGAGTGCGAGCGCCCTTATGTGCAGGGCTGCACATGGCTGCTGCACGAGGCCTTTTGTCTGGAGTCGGAAGCGGAAATGTTCCATCCTCATGAGAAGCAGCATTCTTCGGTAAAGGATGCCTGCGAAATGGCAGAAAAACTGGGCGTGGAAAACCTGCTTTTGTACCACACCGAGGAGAAAAATCTCGCCTGCCGCAAGCGGCTGTATATCGAGGAAGGGCGGCAGTATTTTTCGGGCGGTCTGTTTGTGCCCGATGATCTGGACGTGCTGACCCTCTGACAAGCAGAATAAGGAGAAAATGCATGGAATACAATGAAACCCTGGGCCTTCTGCTGCGCAGCAAGTCGGTCCGTGTGTTCGAGGATCGGGAGATCACGGAGGAGGAAAAGGAGGCCATTTTTCTGGCCGCCATGGCGGCGCCCACGGCGGGCAATCAGCAGCTGTACACCATTCTGGATATTACCGACCCTGCCATTAGGGAGAAACTGGTGGACACCTGTGACCATCAGCCGTTTATTGCGCAGGCCAAAATGGTGCTGATCTTCTGTACCGATGTGCGCCGTTGGGTGGATCTTTTTGAAGAGGCCGGGGCCAAGCCCCGTAAACCCGGCCCCGGTGATTTGCTGTTGGCCTGCTCCGACGCCTGCATCGCAGCCCAGAATGCCGTGGTGGCGGCCCAAAGTATGGGCATCGGTGCCTGTTACATCGGCGATGTTATGGAAAACCGTGAGGCTCAGTGTGAACTGCTTGACTTGCCGGAGTACGTGTTTCCTGCTGCCATGGTGGTGTTTGGCTGCCCCACACAGCAGCAGTTGGATAGGCCCAAACCTCAGCGGTGCAAAATCGACGAAATCGTCATGGAAAACCGCTATCGGGTACGGGACGGACAGGCGCTGCGGGCCATGACCGAAAAGGACTGGAAACACACCGATTTTGAAAACTGGGCCACCCGATTTTGTGACCGGAAGTACAACTCGGACTTTTCCCGGGAAATGAGCCGCTCGGTGGGAGAATATCTGAAAGAATATTTTTGGGAAATTTAGTTTAAATTGCACTGCATTCCCCGTGTTTTACGGTTGAATCCGGCGGGAATTTCAGGTATGCTTATAGATTGTAAAAGCCTTTGTGATAGGGGGCGTACGGGGTGAAAAATACGGTTTTGCTGAACCTTGCCGTGGAGATCGGATACCGACTGCAGGAAAGCGGAGCAGAGATTTATCGCGTGGAAGAGGCCGTGCGGCGCGTTTTTCAGGCCTATGGCGTGAAAAAGGGAGAAGTGTTTGCCATTCCCAACTGCCTGATCGTCAGCCTGATCGACAATGATGATCGTCCCATCACTCGTATGCGCCGTATTCCCATTCACGGCACGGATATTACCCGTATGGAGCGGGTCTATGATTTCTGTCGGAAAATATGCCGGGAAACACCGGAGGTGGAGGATGCCCTTACACAGCTGTATGCGCTGGATGAAAAGCATCCGGTTTTTCCCGTATGGCTGCAGATGCTTGGTTATTTTCTTGGAACATGGGCCTTTACCCTTTTCTGGGGTGGAACCTTTGCTGACGCTGCTGCCGGTGGAATCTGCGGCGTAGCCATTGGTTTGTGTTTGGTTTGTCTGAGCCGTTTCCATGTGAATCTGTTCGTGAAAACCGTGCTTTCTGCCTTTGTCTCGGCCTTTTTGGCGGCCGGGCTGGTGCATTTTGGGCTGGGTCAGAATACCAGTTTTATTACCATCGGCGCTCTGATGGCTCTGGTGCCCGGCGTGGTGTTTACCAACTTTCTGCGGGATATTATGGCGGGCGATACCGTGGCCGGCCTGATCAAGCTGGTGGAGGCACTGCTGACGGCAGGAGCCATCGCGATCGGAACCTTTGTGGCCATGGCTGCCGCCGCTGGACTGTGGGGGGTGTAAGATATGGAATGGACCTATTTTCTCCCCTGCCTTTGGGCTTTCCTGTCCTGTTTGGGATTCTGTATCGTTTTGAATATACGCAGCCTTTCCGGTATGCTGATCTGCGGCTGCGGTGGAACCTTGGGCTGGTTGGTCTATTTGGTGGCAAGTCTTGCCGGAGCTAATGACCTGCTCGGTTATTTTCTGGCGGCGCTGGCTATTGCGGCCTTTGCAGAGATCATGGCCCGCGTCCGCAAGTGTCCCGTGACGGGGTATCTTTTGATCTCCTTCCTGCCGCTGGTGCCCGGAGCCGGCATTTACTACACCATGGAATACGCCCTGCAGGGGAACACCCAGATGTTCCTCAGTCAGGGAATGCATACGCTGGGCCTGGCCGGTAGTTTGGCCGTGGGTGTTCTGGTCATGTCTTCGGCTGTGCGTGCGATCGTCACCATCCGAAAAAGCGGGAGGAAACGCTGAATGATTCGCTACCCTTTTGTCCTGTTGGACGCAGACAATACGCTGTATGATTTTGATGCTGCTGAGCATAAAGCCCTTTGTAAAGTCCTTTCGGAGCGCGGCTATACGCCGGATGAGGCCACGGTAGATCTCTATCTGGAGATAAACACCGCTCTTTGGGAGGCTTTTGCCCGGGGTGAAGTAGAACAGGAGTTTCTGCTGGTAGAGCGGTTCCGCCGTTTTGTGCAGCGGATGGGCGGAAACCATGATGCGGTGCAGTTCAACGCGGACTATCTGCAGGCGTTGAGTTCCAATGCCGATCTGATTCCCGGTGCGGTGGAGTTCTGCCGTCATCTGGCCGGGATGGGCTGCGAGCTGGCCATCGTGACCAATGGCGCGGCTGTTGCGCAACGGGGACGGTTTGCCATTTCCGGACTGGGAGAATACATTCCCAACCTGTTTATTTCGCAGGAATTGGGCGTCAACAAACCCGACCCTCTTTTTTTCGACCACGTATGTCGAAATCTGGGGATTACAGACCGCGCCCGGGCGGTCGTCGTGGGAGACAGTCTGAGTTCCGACATTCTGGGCGGAAATCAGGCAGGGATTGACACCATTTGGTATAATCCCCATCATAAACCCTTGAGCGGCCCTGCAAGGCCCACCTATACGGCGGCGAAGTTTGCCGAAATCGAAGCCATGATCGCCGGAGACCCGGCGGAGGAGCAATAAGCGAATGAAAACACTGATTTCCCTGGTTCTTTTTGTAACAATGATGATATCGGGCTGTGTGAGGGAACAGGCGGGAGATGAAGCCCAGACGCTCACTCCGGACCAGACACCGGCGGTGGAGGTATCGCCCTCTCCCGACCCGGTTCCGGATGAGACTCCGGCTGTGACAGCCACTCCGGAACCCACGGCGACCGCCACTCCGGAACCCACACCGACCCCGATCCCCTACGACTACACTCTGCCGGTGGCCGAGTCGGAGCCGGTGGATGACGCGTGGTTTGCCGATGCCGTGATGATCGGCGATTCCCGCACCGACGGTATGCGGCTTTACAGCGGTATGCGCGGCGTGGATTTTCTCTGCTACAAAGGACTTTCGGTCTTTGAAGTGATGAGCGACAAGCAGGTCATCCAGACGGCTGACGGGCAAAAAGGCGTGCTGGAAGCCCTTGGCGAGAAACAGTACGGCAAGGTCTACATTTCTCTCGGCGTCAATGAACTGGGATACAATCACGATCAGGGTTATTTCGATACATACAGCGCCATGGTGGATAAAATCCGGGAACAGCAGCCCGATGCCGATATCTATCTGCAGATGCTGATTCCGGTGAATACGCAGAAATGCGCGGAAACCAAGCAACCTTATTATGTGACCAATAAGCAGATCGGAATTTACAATGACATTATCCGGAAGATTGCCGCTGAAAAACAGGTTTATCTGTTGAACGTAGGCGAGATTTTTGTGGATGAAGCCGGTGAACTGTTCTACGATGCCAGTTTTGACGGTATTCACTTTAACAAACCCGGCTACAAACAGTGGTATGAGTATCTGAAGACCCATACGGTAAAGGAGGATGTCCGGTGAAAAAGATGGTTTGTACCCTGATGACGGTTGTTTTATTGTTGGCCGGTACAGCCTGCGAAAAGCAACCCGAAAAGGAGCCTTCCTTTTCTGCTGAGGTGACCACACAGACCCTGCTGGATTCTGGTGCCTTTTCCGAGCCGCTGGAGGAGCTGGAACTGGATATCGCTGTCATGATGTTCTGGCTGCCCGGCGATGTGACCGAATACCAAGGCTCCAAGGTCTATTATTCCACCGGAGCCACCGCGGAGATCGCCGCTGTCATCAGCGTAACCGACGAGAGCAAAGTGCCCGAGGTGGAACAGGCGCTGAAGGCATGGGTGGATAGCCAGATCGAGGCCGAAAAGGACTATCGCCCGACAGAGGTTCCCAAGCTGGAAAACGCGATCATCGAGGCACGCGGATTTACCGTTTTGCTGACGGTGGCCGCTGACCGGGAAAAAGCCGAAGCGGCCATTCAATCTCTGCCCAACACATAAAAGCGAAACCGGATCCTGTCCCACGGTGGGAACAGGATCCGGTTTTTCTTATCTCTGATATTCAAATTCCAGGTTGTACATGCTGACGGTGTCGCCGTCCTGCACGCCCATGTCCTCCAGCCGGTCAAACAGGCCGGATTCGCGCAGTTTCTTGTCAAACCAGTTGCGGGATTCGTAGTCGCCAAAGTTGACGTTGGCGATCAGCTGCTGCAGCCAGGGGCCTTCCACGATCCAGGTGTCGTCCTCGTGCTCGATGGTCAGCTCGCCGCTGGTATCCACCTCGGGTGCGCGGGGCACATACTCGGGCTCGTACACGATGACTGGCGGCAGAGTGGAAAGCTCCGCTGCGGCGGCCTTCATCAGTTCACGGGTACCCAAGTGGGCGGCGGCCGACATCTCGTAGAAGGGCATACCCAGCTTTTCCACATGGGCCTTCAGAGCTTCCAGACCGGTACGGTCTTCGGTGATGTCCACCTTGTTGCCCACCACCAGCATACGGCGGGATGCCAGAGCGGGAGAATATTGCTGCAGTTCCTCCATGATGGCGTCAAAATCCTCCACGGGGTCGCGGCCTTCGCAGCCGGACACGTCCACCACATGGATCAGCAGGCGGCAGCGG
>JAZOBG010000077.1:0-9219 GCA_045595865.1 Oscillospiraceae bacterium | reverse complement strand
TTGTCATATTGTTTGATTAAAATTAACCCAACAACTCCACTGCTTTTTCAGCAGCAGAAGCCGCGTCGGCAGTATATGCGTCGGCGCCGATAGCCTTACAGAATGCATCAGTAATGGGAGCACCGCCCACCATGATCTTGACCTTCTCGCGGATACCGGCAGTCTTGGCAGCATTAACCACATCCTCCATGGCGGTCATAGTAGTGGTCAGCAGTGCGGAACAGGCTATGATGGTGCAGTCATTGTCAATGGCAGCCTGAACAAAGGCTTCAGGTGCAACGTCAACACCCAAATCGATGACTTCCAGACCCTTGCCCTCGAACATCATGCGAACAAGGTTCTTTCCGATATCATGCAGGTCACCTTTGACGGTGCCCAAAACGACCTTACCTTTGGACTCAACACCAGCCTCCGCCAAGTAGGGTTTCAGCAGTTCGGCCCCAACATTCATGGCGCGCGCAGCAACAAGAACTTCAGGAACAAAAACTTCGTTGTTCTTGAACTTCTCGCCGATGATGCTCATGCCGGCCAGCAGGCCCTCTTCCAGAATCTGCTGTGCGGGAATGCCCTCTTCCAGTGCCTGGGGAACCAAGGTCTTGACCTGCTTGGCACGACCTTTCTGCAACGCCTCAGAGATTTCGATCAATGTGCTCATTCTGTTTTCCTCCCGAATATGTAAATTATTATTTAGTAACTTCCTGCTGCGCCGCGCTCCTTTTTGCTGTCCAGACGCCCCTGCTGTTTTCGGAATTTACCCGGTGTAACACCGGTATATTTCCGAAACACCTTGATAAAGTAACTTTGATCCTCAAAGCCAACTGCAGCACACACATCACCAACTGACCGCTCTCCGGACAAAAGCAGAGCTTTGCTTCGCTCCACCCGAATACTTCCAAGATAATTGTTAAATGTCGTTCCCATCTCATCCTTGAAGACCTTGCTGAAGTAAGTCGGAGAAAACCCGACGTGACGGGCCGTTTCTTCCAATGTCAGTTTTCCGGTGAAATTTCGTTTCATATAGCTGATGGCTTTGTAGATCGTGTCCTTATGCTTAACATCAACCAAATCAAAAACCAGCGCCGTGTAACGTTCAATCACCCTGGTAAGCCAGGTTGTCAGCTCATCAGTGGAACGCAGATAATCGCTTTCTTTCAGGAACCGTTGGTTAAGCTGTAGCACTTGCTCCAGATCCGCGCCGCCTTCCGCCGCAGCGCGGGACAAAACTGACATCAGTTCCAGTGAACGGGCACGCATGGTGGCAAAATCACCACCCGTTGCAAAGAAAATATGTCCCAACAGTTCGTTCAGCAGCTTGCGCGCTTCACTTTGGTCACCTTCGGTGATGGCATGTGTCAACGCTTTTTCCTTATCCAACGGATAGGATGCGTGCGCGCCTTCCAGCTTCAACTGCTGCATATGCTCACCGATATCCTGATACTGTTCCTGCGTTTGCCTCCGCTCCAGCAAGGAACGGTGTTCTCCACCGATGTACAGAGCCGTTGAGAGCAGCATAACCGACAAATGACTCAAATCACCCGGTTCCCGACGAGGGAATTCCTGCAGCAGATCGAGTATCTGCTCCAACTTTTCAGCCGAATGGATTTGCTGCAAAGCCGGAACACTCGCCGCGTTGTCTTCAGGATCCATCACCATGACCGGCCCTGCCGAAAGGGCGCCTACGATTTTTCCTCCTAGGATAATAGGGGCCGCAAAACAGCCCATACCCATGGGACAAAAATAAATGTACCGCCCGCCAAAGCGTTCGGACTCAGTGACGCTGTATTTGTGGAGTTCCGGACAGGCTAAATCACCCATTAAGGCGCCGCACCGGGTATGCAGCTCTCTTCCGGATTCCCGTCGATACAGTTCTCTTCCCTGCGCGTCGGTCAGAAAACAACCAACGCCCGTGGAGCAAACAAAAGCATCCACCATTTCCCGGGCCATGTTCAGATCAAACAGTTCTTCCAAATCCGATGTATGACTCATATTTTCTACCTCAGTAACAACTATACGGCGACAAATATGTCTGCACTATAAATAAACACGGAAAAATGGTAAATTTTTAAGATTGTTTTCGTTCTATAAATTTATAATATCGCAGATTCACAAAAAAGTCCACAAAATCGTAAGAATTTTACAATTCTCTGTTTAACACAAAGATTTATCTATCATAAGAAAATACCAAAATTATGTGTTTTCCCCCTATCACAAACCACCCTGCATCCTGTTTAATAGAAACAGAAAACAGAAAATCCAAAAAGGAGTTTCGCCTATGAACATGAGCCAATGGGTCCGGGATCAGATTGCCGCACCGGTTAAAAAAGGTATTCCCGTGCTTTCCTTTCCCTCCACGCAGCTGCTAGGCATTACTGTAAAAGAGCTGATCGGAAGCAGCGAACTACAGGCTAAGGGCATGAAAGCGGTCGCCGACCGCACACCTGCCGCAGCCTCCGTTTCCATGATGGACCTGTCCGTGGAGGCTGAAACTTTTGGTGCAACTATTCATGTGTCCGATGACGAAGTACCAACCGTTGTCGGTGCTATTCTAGAGGACGCCGAATGCATAGAAGATATTGACACCATGAAGCAGCCCAAGGTTGGTGACGGCCGTACCGGCATCTATATCGATGCCATCGGAAAAGCGGTCAAGCTGATCACAGATCGGCCGGTATTTGCCGGCATCATCGGCCCTTACTCCTTGGCAGGCCGTCTGATGGATATGACCAACATCATGGTCAACTGCTACGAAGAGCCCGAAATGGTTCATGCCGTTCTGGCGAGAGTCACCGACTTTTTGATTGAATACGCAAAGGGTTACAAAGCCGTCGGCGCCCACGGGATCGTGATGGCCGAACCTGCCGCCGGACTGTTGTCCCCTGACTTGAACGCGGAGTTCTCCGTTCCTTATGTAAAGAAACTGGTCGACACAGTACAGGACGATGAATTCATCGTGATCTACCATAACTGCGGCCCTGCAGTGGACAAGATGATTCCCGAACTTCTGGAAATTGGCGCGGCTGGCTATCATTTCGGCAACGCCATCTCCATGATCGATATTCTTCCCCAGATGCCTGCCAATGTACTTGTCATGGGCAATGTGGATCCAGTCAGCCAGTTCCGCAACGGCACAGTAGACAGCATCAAGGCTGATACCACGCGCATCATGGCAGAGTGCTGCAGCTACACCAATTTCGTCATTTCCTCCGGCTGCGACATCCCCCCTGTTTCTCCCTGGGAGAATATTGACGCGTTTTTTGACACCGTCAGCGAATTTTACTGCGCATAAATCTCACTTTTTGACGCCCGGTGGATCTTCCACCGGGCGTTTCCCCATTGCGAACTTTACTTTTGGGGAATTTTGATTACAATAAAGAATATCCCTTTTTTCCACAGGAGGTCGATCATTTGCGTGTTCTTATTGATGCCGACGGCTGCCCCGTCGTTGATATTGCCGTTTCCATTGCCTGGGAATTGAAGCTGGAATGTTTGATCTTATGTGATACCTGCCACCTGTTTGACAAACTCGGCGCACAGACTCTGGTTTTTTCCAAAGGCGCAGACAGTGTTGATTTTGCTCTTGTTAATCTGCTTCTGCCCGGTGACGTGGTCATCACGCAGGATTATGGTCTGGCTGCCATGTGCCTGTCCAGACAGGCCCGCGTTTTGAATCAGGACGGGATGGAGTATACCGATGACAACATTGATTCTCTTCTTCTCGCCCGCCACACAGCAAAAAAGATCCGCAATTCCGGCGGCCGCCTGAAAGGTTCTTCCCGCAGAAAACCGGAGCAGAATGAAGCCTTTGCCGCCGCACTGCGGCGTATACTGAACTCTTGACATTTGCTGCCTGAAAATCTTATACTGTTTCATGTATCCAAGGAAACATTTCCTTTACTCTATCTGTGCCGGAGGCTGCAATGGTTTGTGAAATTATGAAGGATGTGTTCTTCCTTTCTCAAAAATCTGCACCCGCTACGCCCGAGGACCTTCCGATTGCTCAAGATCTTCTGGATACGTTGGAAGCAAACAAAAACGGCTGTGTCGGCATGGCCGCCAATATGATCGGAATCAGCAAACGTATCATCGTTTTTGACAACGATGGATCCTACTCCGTCATGTTCAACCCCGAAATCGTCAAAAAATCCGGTCCGTACGAAACCGAAGAAGGCTGCCTTTCCCTAACCGGCGTGCGGAAAGCCAAGCGTTGGCAATCCATTAAAGTACAATATCAAAATGAAAAATTCCAGACCCGTCTGAAAACTTACACCGGCTGGACCGCTCAGATCATCCAGCATGAGATCGACCACTGTGACGGAATTGTGATTTAGCCGAAATCTCCCGACAAAGCGAGGTCCTGATTTTGAACTCTCCCAATGCGCCCGCAAAACTGAATCTTCCAAACTGCATTACAGCCGTACGCATCGCAGGTACAGTCGTCCTGCTGTTTCTGGCTCCACTGACCCCTCTGTTTTTCATCATCTATACCCTCTGCGGCTTTAGTGATGTTCTGGACGGCTGGATCGCCAGAAAAACCAACACTATCAGCGAGTTTGGAGCCAAGCTGGACAGCATCGCCGACCTTCTTTTCTATACGCTTGTTATTATCCGGCTGCTCCCTGTCCTGTTGCGCCTTCTCCCCACTTGGATTTGGTATATTGTCGGCGGCATCGTATTGGTACGACTGATTGCTTACCTGACTGCCGCATTGAAATTTCATCGATTCGCTTCCCTGCATACACGAATGAATAAGATAACCGGTGGTGCCGTTTTTCTGCTTCCCTACTTCCTCGTCCTCCCCTGCGCCACAGTATACTGCTTTTTCGTTGTCGGGGTGGCCTGCATCTCCTCGCTGGAGGAGCTGGTCATTCACATCACGCGCAAGGAATACCATTCCAATATGAACGCTTTGTTTTGAACGTACTGATTATGCATCGATTTTATAACAAAAATGCTCTGCCGATGGCAGATCATTTTTTAATAAGTTATTATGAATTAATCGAAAGTAATAACCGTACCGGTTTTTCCTTCCAGTGCATCAATTGCCTTATCCAGCGAAGTGATGATCGCCTTTTTGCCGGGGTTGGCAGTGACAAACTTCATGCCGGCCTGAACCTTGGGCAACATGGAACCGGGGGCAAAATGACCTTCTTCGCAGTAACGGGTGGCTTCAGCCAGGGTCATGTGATTCAGGCTTTCCTGATTGGGTTTGCCCCAGTTAATTGCAACCTTCTCAACCTCGGTCAGAATCACCAGTGCGTCCGCATCAATCTGCTCGGCCAGCAGCTCGGCGGCAAAGTCTTTGTCGATAACGGCAGCAACGCCTTCCAGGGTACCGTCCTCATTCTCCACCACGGGGATACCGCCGCCGCCGCAAGTGACCACAATGGCCTTGCCGCGCAGCATCTTGACTTCTTCAATCTCCACGATGCGCTTGGGAATGGGCGATGCCACCACACGGCGATAGCCGCGGCCAGCGTCTTCCTTCACATCGTAGCCCTTCTCAGCCACCAGTTGATCAGCCTCTTCCTTGGTGTAGAAACCGCCGATGGGCTTGGTGGGATTCTTAAAGGCAGGATCGGCCTTGTCCACCACCACCTGAGTGACCAGGCTGACCACGGGGGTGCTGATATTGCGGCGAGCCAAAGACTGACGCATAGCCTGCTGAATGTGGTAACCGATGTAACCCTGACTCATGGCGCCGCAAACGTCAAAAGGCATGGGGGGAACCACATCTTTGGCAGTCTCACTGGAGAGTACGATACGGCCAACCTGAGGGCCGTTTCCGTGAACGATGGTCAGCTCATGTCCGCTGGCACTCAGCTGCGCAACATATTCACAGGTCTGCTTGACAACTTCCAGCTGGGCTTCTGCGGTAGGAGCGCTGTTCTTAGTCTGCAGGGCATTTCCGCCCAATGCAATTACAAGTTTGGCCATGGTAATTTCCTCCTTTTATCTCTTCGTGCTGCCACTAATGGGCACACTTCCACTCAGTAAAAATCAAATTAAGATTAACACTATCGCGGTCGATTCGCAATCGTCAATTTTGCATTTTTTCAAACTTTTCTAAATCGTTGTTAATCGCACAAAAAATTTCAAGAAATTTTATTAAATTTTGACAATTTTCATGGGCGAAAACCTGTGTTAAAATAAGTCCGAAAATTTTTGAAGAAGGTTGCAGCTGCAGCACTTCGCCCTATTGACCGCTCGTATCAAAGCGGCGGCCAATCGGCCGCCGCTTTTTTTCAGGATTTTTCCGTACATCCGCTGTTTTAAGCTGTACTTCTAAAGGAGGAAATTTCGTGGCAAGAAATTTGATCGACATTGTTGATTTCTCCATCGAGGAGATCAACGAACTCATCGCAGTGGCAGAAGACATTATCGAAAATCCCGTAAAATATCAGGACGCCTGCGCACACAAGCAACTGGCAACGCTTTTCTTTGAACCCTCCACCCGTACTCGTCTGAGTTTTGAATCGGCCATGCTGGGTCTGGGCGGCAGCGTGCTGGGCTTCTCCTCCGCTTCTTCCAGCTCTACCGCCAAGGGTGAGACCGTGGGCGATACCGTCCGCACGGTTGGCTGTTATGCTGACATCATTGCCATGCGTCACCCCAAGGAAGGCGCCCCCATTGCTGCAGCTCAGGTCTGCGATATTCCTATCATCAACGCCGGTGACGGCGGACACTGCCACCCCACCCAGACCCTGACCGACCTGCTGACCATCCACCCCGAGAAGGGCCGTCTCGACAACTTCACCGTGGGTTTCTGCGGCGACCTGAAGTTCGGCCGCACCGTCCACTCTTTGGTCAACGCTTTGAGCCGCTATGAGGGCATCAACTTTGTCTTCATCTCCCCTGTCGAGTTGAAGCTGCCCCGCTATGTGAAAGAAGAGGCCCTGAAGAAGAAAGGCATCTCCTATGTCCAGACCACCGATTTGGAAGAAGTCATGCCCAATCTGGACATCCTGTATATGACCCGCGTCCAAAGAGAGCGTTTCTTCAACGAAGAAGACTACCTGCGTCTGAAGGACAGCTACATTCTGAACCCTGAGAAGCTGGTCAACGCCAAACCTGATCTCTCCATCCTTCACCCCCTGCCTCGCGTCAATGAAATCACTGTGGACGTGGACAAGGATTCCCGCGCTGCCTACTGGCGTCAGGTCGCCAACGGCAAGTACATCCGCATGGCTCTGATTCTGAAGCTGCTGGGTATTGAGGTCTGAGAAAGGGAGGATATTAATTTATGAATATTGACAGCATTCACAACGGCGTAGTTCTGGACCACATTCAGGCCGGCAAGAGCATGGATGTCTACAAGTACCTCCACCTGGATGAGCTGGACTGCTCCGTGGCTATCATCAAGAACGTCCGCAGCGGTCGCATGGGCAAGAAGGACATCATCAAAATCGACTCCCCCATGGATGTTGATCTTGACGTTTTGGGTTACATCGATTCCAACATCACCGTCAACATCATCCGCGACGGCGTGCGTGTGGAAAAGAAACATTTGGAACTGCCCAAGAAGCTGGTAAACGTCATTCACTGCAAGAACCCCCGCTGCATCACCACTGCCGAGTCTCAACTGGACGCCATTTTCTTCCTGAGCGACGCGGAAACCCATACCTATCGCTGCGCTTACTGCGAGACCGAAGAAAGCCGCAAGAAATTCTGATAAACAAACTCAGCCGCTGTAGATTTCTGATCCGCAGCGGCTTTTTTTATATGGAAAAAAGCAGTGCAAACCATAAAACCATGGCTTGCGCTGCGTAAGAGGTCTTATCCAAGCGAAAATGGAAAATCCCTATTTCCCCTGATAAGGGTACGACAATGTAAGCCCGACCCACCGCCAATCGTAATTAGCAGAACCAGACATCATAGAGATATTATTTGCGCGGTTAAACATAATCAGCATTATCGCACCTCCTTCGGGAATTTTTATCAATACAGTCCTCAAAATTTGGTCTGTTACAAGACAATACAATAGCCGAAGAAGAGTTGCGCCCTGGATACTTCCGGGGCGTCTTTCATTTCGTGTTTGGGATATTTGCCGTTCTATAAAACCACTTTACATTATTTTAGTTTTTGTGTACACTACCGCTAAAGGAAGTGGTAATTGTATATGGGAACCTACGTCGTTTCAGACCTGCATGGAGAGGCACACCTTTTTCATAAACTATTGGATCAGATCCGTTTTTCGGACGAAGATCTGCTATATATCCTTGGCGACGTAATTGATCGTGGTTCGGACGGAATCACCTTACTGCAGGAGGTTATGACAAGACCGAATATAATACTTCTCCTTGGAAATCACGAGTATATGATGATGCAATACTTCTCCTCAGAAGCTACAGGAACAGATGTCAAGCGATGGAACAAAAACGGCAACACTCCTACACTGGATGCTTATCTGAAATTGGATCCTACTGAGCAGATACATATTATGGATCATCTGCAAAGTCTTCCAACCCATTTAGAAATTACCGTTGGAGACAAAATCTACTACCTGGTACACGGCTTCCCCGGAGAAAATGTGCACGATGAGGTTTGGCACCGCCCTTCCATCACGGATTCCAACCCGATTCCCAACACAACCTTGATCATAGGACACACACCCGTTCTATATATGCAAGCGGCAAAAAGTGACCGGCAACATCGAATTGCCGAAATGATCCGTATCGGAGAGCATCCCACAATTCTTCACACACCTGGGTTCATTGATATTGATTGTGGTTGCAGTCTGGAGGATCCAATAAAAACCCTGGGCTGTTTACGTCTTGATGATATGACCGAGTTCTATGTGCATAACCCGTAAGCAAAAGATCTGAGTTTAAGATTGTTGCAATGCCCCTAACTTACTATTCCCCACTCACTTAAAAATGCTCTGGCGAACTTACGCCAGAGCATTTCTTTGTTATTAAACTGTTTGACATATTGGGATTTGAAAACATCAAAGCAGCTTGATTTCGTTGGCAATCATAGCCACGGTCTTTTTGTTGGTGTCAATTTTAATCGTGTTGAGTGTGTCATACATCGGTATTCTTGTTATACTTCTTTCGATTATATCCTCAACTCGAATACCGCTCTCCACATCCTTTGTTAATCTCTTGCGTAAATTGGCTTCGTCAACAATAAGCGAAATACATTTCACATCGCAGCTTTGTGTATCCAGTTTTTCTACGATGGAATCAATGATAGACTGTTGGTGCATTACCCAACAGAAAA
>JAZOBG010000076.1:0-9657 GCA_045595865.1 Oscillospiraceae bacterium | reverse complement strand
CGGTGAAGAAGGTGTGGGCATGCTGCACATCTCCGGCCTGATCGCCGCCATGAGCGAGCAGACTACTGCCTTCTGTCTGGCAGTTGCCAAGGCCGCCAAGGAGCACGGCACGCTGGTGAGCTTTGACCTGAACCACCGCGCAACCTTCTGGAAGGGCCGCGAGGAAGAGCTGCATCAGGCCTTCCATCAGATCGCCTCTGTTGCCGACGTTCTGGTGGGCAACGCAGAGGACTTCCAGCTGTGCCTGGGCTTCAAGGGTCCTGAGGCCGGCGGCAAGGATCTGTCCTCCAAGATTGAGAGCTTCAAGGCCATGATCGGTCAGGTCAAGGAAAAGTATCCCAACGCTAAGGTTTACGGCACCACCCTGCGCCAGGTCATTTCCGCCAACGAGCACCTGTGGGGCGCTCTGCTGCTGGCTGACGGCGAATGGTGCGTGGAAGAGCCCCGCCCCATCCCCGTCATGGACCGCATCGGCGGCGGCGACGGCTTCACCGGCGGCCTGCTGTTCGGTCTGATCTCCGGTTGGGAGCCCGCCAAGTGCCTGCAGTTCGGCTGGGCCAGCGGTGTGCTGGCAGCCACCAGCCTGAACGACTATGCCCAGCCTGCCGATGAGAAGCAGATTTGGGACATTTACGCCGGCAACGCCCGCGTGCAGCGCTGAGCAGGGAGGAAGAAACAATGAAGAAAGCTGATATCGCTCTGGTCGGTCTGGCCGTTATGGGTGAAAATCTGGTCATGAATATGGAGTCCAAGGGCTTCACCGTGGCCGTGTATAACCGCACCACCGACAAGGTCAAGGCCTTTGTGGAAGGCCGCCCCGCCGGCAAGAATATCATCGGCTGCTACTCGGTTGAGGAGCTGGTCGCCAATCTGGAAAAACCCCGTAAGGTCTTTATGATGGTCAAGGCCGGCTCTGCCGTGGACCAGCTGATCGACCAGCTGATTCCTCATCTGGAAGCCGGTGACATCCTGATCGACGGCGGCAACAGCCATTTCCCCGACACCATCCGCCGCACCGAGTATGTGGAGAGCAAGGGCCTGCTGTATGTGGGCTGCGGCGTCTCCGGCGGTGAAGAGGGCGCTTTGAACGGCCCCTCCATGATGCCCGGCGGTTCTCCCGCTGCATGGGAGTATGTCAAGCCCATCTTCCAGGGTATCTGCGCCAAGGTGGAAGACGGCTCTGCCTGCTGCGATTGGGTGGGCGAGAACGGTGCCGGCCATTTCGTCAAGATGGTCCACAACGGCATTGAGTACGGTGATATGCAGCTGATCTGCGAAGCTTATCAGCTGATGCGCGACGGTCTGGGTATGACCAACGAGGAGATGCATGAGGTCTTTACCGAGTGGAACAAGACCGAGCTGGACAGCTATCTGATCGAGATCACCCGCGACATCCTGGGCTACAAGGATGAAAAGGGTGAAGCGGTTGTCGACTATATTCTGGACACTGCCGGTCAGAAGGGTACCGGCAAGTGGACCGGCATCTCCGCCATGGACGAGGGTGTGCCCCTGACTCTGATCGGCGAGGCTGTGTTCGCCCGCTGCCTGTCTGCCCAGAAGGCCGAGCGTGTGACCGCCTCCAAGGTCTTTACCAAGAACATTCCTGCATTCGAGGGTGACAAGGCTGCCTTTATCGAGTGCATCCGCAAGGCTCTGTATGCCTCCAAGATCATCTCCTACGCTCAGGGCTACACCCTGATGCGTACTGCCGCTCAGACCAACAACTGGAACCTGAACTACGGCGGCATCGCTCTGATGTGGCGCGGCGGCTGCATTATCCGCAGCGTCTTCCTGGGTAAGATCAAGGAAGCTTATGACAAGAACCCCGCGCTGGAGAATCTGCTGCTGGACGATTACTTTGCACAGACCATCCAGACTCTGGTTCCCGCATGGCGCGAAGTGGTTGCCTACGCTGTCAAGGTCGGCATCCCCATGCCCGCTTTCTCTTCCGCACTGAGCTACTTCGACGGCTACACCACCGAAAGCCTGCCTGCCAACCTGCTGCAGGCACAGCGTGACTATTTCGGCGCTCATACCTATGAGCGCATTGACCAGCCCCGCGGCCAGTTCTTCCACACCAACTGGACCGGACATGGCGGCAATACCGCAGCCGGTACCTACAATGCATAAAATCGGCATTATTGCCCTGGATCTGGACGGGACACTACTTAATTCCAACAAAGAACTATCTGCCGGAAATTTGGCCGCTCTGCAAAGAGCGGCCAATGCCGGTATTGAGATCGTTCCGACCACGGGGCGTTTTTATGGCGGCATGCCGGATATCATCCGGTCGCTGCCTTTTGTGCATTATGTGATCACGGTCAACGGCGCTGAGGTGGCTGACCTGAGAACCGGTGAAGTGATTTACAAGGCAGAGCTCCCATGGCAGCAGTCGGTGGAAATCATGACGTTTTTGGATGATTTCCCGGTGATTTATGACTGTTATATGGATAATGCGGCATGGATGACAGCCGAGTTTAAGAAGCATATTGACCGGATCGTGTCCAGCCCCCATTACCGCAAAATGCTCCACGAGCTGCGTCAGCCGGTACCCGAGCTGAAGCAGTATCTGACCGACCTGCACCACGATGTGCAGAAAGTGCAGTTTTTTACCGATCAGTCCGAACTGCGGCTCCGATTGATGAAGGAACTGCCGGAACGCTTTGAAAACCTCTGCGTATCCAGCTCGGTTTCGGATAATGTGGAGATCAATCAGATTCGCGCCAACAAGGGCGAGGCTTTGCACGCATTGGCCGATCATCTGGGCCTTGCACATGAGGCGACCATCGCCTTTGGTGACGGTCTGAACGACCTGTCCATGCTGCGCGATGCCGGTATTGGAGTGGCTATGTCCAACGCCTGCGATGAGGCAAAAGAAATTGCCGACTGGATCACCCTGTCCTGCGACGAGGACGGCGTGGCCTGCGGTATCAATAAATTCTGTTTTAATGAGTAAAGGATGGTAAATGCTATGAACCTGTCCATGAAACCCGATCTGACCGGAAAAGTAGCCGTTGTTACCGGCGGCGCCGGCGTTCTGTGCAGTGAATTTGTCCGCGCTCTGGCCCAGTGTGGTGCCAAGGTCGCTATTCTGAACCGCACTCTGTCCAAGGCTGAGGCTCTGGCAGAAGAAGTACGCGCCGCAGGCGGTGAAGCTGCCGCCGTGCAGGTGAACGTGACCGACGCAGCCAGTGTGAAGGCCGCCCACGAGGAAGTGCTGAAGATCTACGGCAAGTGCGATATCCTCATCAAGGGTGCCGGCGGCAACAATGCCCGCGCCAATACCGACAAGGAATATTTTGAGATGGGTGATATCGAGGCTGATACCAAGTCCTTCTTCGATCTGGATGAGGAAGGTTTCCGCTTTGTCATGGATCTGAACTTTGTCGGCACTCTGCTGCCCACCCAGGCTTTTGCGCAGGACATGGTGGGCCGTGAAGGCTGCACTATTCTGAATGTCAGCTCCATGAATGCGTATACCCCTCTGACCAAGATCCCCGCCTATTCCGGTGCCAAGGCAGCCATCTCCAACTTTACTCAGTGGCTGGCCGTTCACTTCAGCAAGGTGGGCATCCGTGTCAACGCCATTGCTCCCGGCTTTTTCTCCACCGAGCAGAACCGCGCTCTGCTGTGGAATGAGGACGGCACTCCCACCGCACGCACCGGCAAGATCCTGGGTGCCACCCCCATGGGCCGTTTCGGTCAGCCGGAAGAACTGCTGGGCGCGCTGATGTTCCTGGTGGACGAGAAGGCATCCTCCTTCGTTACCGGTATCGTTATCCCCGTGGATGGCGGCTTCAGCGCATACAGCGGCGTGTAAGAGGTGACTTATGGAGCATTTTGTTTATGCTGACAGTGAGTTAGGCCTGAGCCGTGAGGCCATCCGCGATGCTTTGCTGAAGAGTCTGGAAGGCCGTACCCTGAAGAATGTTCTGATCATTCCGCCTGACTACACCCGGTTCCATTCCAACTCGGGTTACATTACCAATGTGTACTATCATGCCTTGGTGGACAACGGCTGTGAAGTGGATATCCTTCCCGCACTTGGCACCCATGTGCCTGTGACAAAAGAGGAAGCTGCCATCATGTTCGGCGACATCCCCTACGAGAAGTTCATTCCCCACAATTGGCGCGCTGACGTTGTGAAGATCGGTGAGGTGCCTGCCGAGTATCTGGAAGAGATCACCGAGGGCCTGTGGCACGATCCTGTGGACGTGGAGATCAACAATCTGGTCATGGATGAAAAGTATGACCTGATCCTGTCCATCGGACAGGTTGTGCCCCATGAGGTCATCGGCATGGCCAACCACGCCAAGAACCTGTTTGTGGGTGTGGGTGGCGCCGATATGATCAACAAGAGCCACATGGTGGGTGCTGTCTACGGCATGGAGCGCATGATGGGCAAGGACCACACTCCGGTCCGTAAGATTTTTGACTACGGCATGGAGCACTTCCTGAACGAGCGCCCCATTCTGTTCGTATTGACTGTTACCACCGCTCCCGGCGGCAATATTCGTACCCACGGCCTGTTCATCGGCGATAAGCGCAACGCGCTGGAAGCCGCCATTGCACTGGCGCAGGAGAAGAACATCGACTTTGTGGAGACCGGCATGAAGAAGTGCGTGGTCTACTTGACTCCTGATGAGTTCCACAGCACCTGGCTTGGCAACAAGTCGGTTTACCGTACCCGTATGGCCATTGCCGACGGCGGTGAGCTGCTGGTTCTGGCTCCCGGTATCGAGCGCTTTGGTGAAGACGATCAGGTGGACAAGCTGATCCGCAAGTACGGCTACCGCGGCCGCCTGAATACACTGGAGCAGTTTGAGAAGCCGGAAAATCAGGATCTGCGCGACAACATGGGTGCTGCAGCCCATCTGATCCACGGTTCTTCCGACGGTCGCTTTACCATTACCTACGCGGTGAAGGATATCACCAAGGAAGAGATCGAAAGCGTTGGTTTCCAGGCCGCTGACTATGATGAGATGGTCAAGCGATATGACCCGGAAAAGCTGCAGTATGGCTATAATACCTTGCCTGACGGCGAGGAGATCTATTACATCCCCAATCCTGCACTCGGTTTGTGGATCAATAAGGAGAAATTCTGATTATGAAGCCGTTTATGAACAAGGGGTTCCTTCTGACCAGCGAGACCGCCTATCGCCTGTATCACGAGCACGCCAGAGAATGCCCCATCATTGACTATCATAACCATCTGAATCCCAAGGATATTTTTGAGCGCCGCCGCTATGAGAACCTGACCCAGCTGTGGCTGGAGGCAGACCATTATAAGTGGCGCTGCATGCGCGTGTGCGGTGTGCCCGAAGAGTATGTCACCGGAAATGCGCCCGAGTACGAAAAATTTCTCGCCTTCGCCCGCATCATGCCCCGCCTGATCGGCAATCCGGTCTATCATTGGGCTCATCTGGAGCTGCGCCGCTATTTTGACATTGACATCCCTCTGACCGAGAAGACCGCCAAGGAGATCTGGGACAAGACCTGCAAGATGCTGCAGGGTGAAGGCTTTGACGCAGTCTCTCTGCTGGATAAGATGAAGGTCAAGGTGCTCTGCACCACCGACGACCCGGCCGACACGCTGGAATGGCATGCCAAGCTGGCAGGGGAGAAGATGCCCTTCAAAACGCTGCCTTCGTTCCGACCCGACCGTTTCCTGAATATTGATCAGATCGCATGGTCGGCAGCTGTCAAGCAGTTGGGCGACCGTTATGGTGCCATTACCGATTGGACCAGCCTGACCGCCGCATTGAAAAAGTCGCTGGATTTCTTCTGCGAGGTTGGCTGCCGGGTCACCGACCACGCATTTATCCGTTTCCGTTATGCCGTGGGCGATCCTGCTCCTGTCATGGAAAAAGCCTTGTCAGGTGCTGAGCTGACTGAGGAAGAAGTTGCGGTTTACCAGGGCGCACTGCTGCGTTTCCTGGCTGGTGAGTACACCAAGCGCGATCTGGTCATGCAGCTGCATCTGGGTCCCATCCGCAACAATTCGCCCAAGCTGATGACTTACTTTGGTGCCGATGCCGGCGGCGACAGCATCGGTGCCGCCACAGATGCCTTCCTGCTCAGCGCTTTGCTCAGCGATCTGGAAGAGAACGACTGCCTGCCTAAGACCATTCTGTACAATCTGAATCCCGTGGACAGTGCCATGCTGTCCACCATGGCGGTCAATTTTGCCTCCAACGGAGCCAAGGTCCAGTACGGTGCCGCCTGGTGGCTGCTGGATCATTACCGCGGCATTTCCGAGCAGATCGACCAGCTGATGGAGACCGGTCTGCTGTCCGGCAGCGTGGGTATGCTGACCGATTCCCGCAGTTTTACCTCCTTTGCACGCCACGAATATTTCCGCCGTATCCTCTGCAATAAGCTGGGTGAAATGGTGGAGCGCGGCGAGTATCCCAACGATTTTGAGCTGCTGAGCGAGATGGTGGAAGACATCTGCTGGCGCAATGCCGTGCGCTACTTCTCTCTGGATGTGTAAGGGAAAGGGCAGCTATCGTGGAATTATATCTTGAAACCGGTGCTCCGGAACGGGTGGAGGAGCGTCTGGAAAAGGAACGGCGCTGCTACGAGCTTCTGGAACGCCTTGGGATCGGGTTTGACCGCGTGGACCATGAGCCGGCTGAGAATATGGAAGTCTGCCGGTCCATTGAGAACGTGCTGGGCGCTCCCATCTGCAAGAACCTGTTTCTCTGCAACCGCCAGCAGACCCAGTTTCATCTTCTGCTGATGCCGGGTGACAAGCCCTTCCGCACCAAGGAGTTTTCCAAGAAGATCGAAACCTCCCGTCTGTCCTTTGCCACGGCAGAGCACATGGAGCGGTATCTGGACAGCACTCCCGGTTCGGTCAGTATTTTCGGTCTGATGAACGACAAGGAGAACATAGTTCATCTGGCGGTGGACAAGGACCTGCTGGCGCAGGAATACTTCGGATGTCATCCCTGTATCAACACCAGCAGTCTGCGGCTGAAGACCGCCGATGTGTTTGGCCCTATTCTGAACGCTCTTGACCACACCATGACCGTCGTGGAATTGACGGGGGAAGAATAAGTTGTAAAAGCCGGCACGAATTTGAACTTCGCGCCGGCTTTTCGACGCATATACTGGAAATCTGTCACAAATGTGATACAATGAACATATCCTGAACCGATTTGCGAGGAGGAACCGCTGTGCGTAAGAATTTTGGCCCGAAACCCTTTTTGTATCCCATGCCCGTGCTGATCATTGCCAGCTACAATGAGGACGGTACCGCAAATGCCATGAACGCCGCCTGGGGCTGCATTGCCGATATGGACCGCGTGGCCATCTATGTGGCCGGAAACCATAAGACCATGGCAAACATTCTGGCTCGCAAAGCGTTTACCGTCAGCATGGCCGATGCAGCCAATGTGGTGGCTGCCGATTTTGTAGGCGTGGTCTCCGGAAATACCGTGCCGGACAAGCTGGCGAAAACCGGCTGGCACACTGCCAAGAGCGAATTTGTGGACGCACCACGGATCGACGAGCTGCCCATGGCGCTGGAGTGCGAGCTGGTCAGCTTCGATGAAGGAAGTGAGCTTTTGATCGGCCGCATCGTCAATGTCAGTGCCGAAGAGCGCATCCTGACGGATGGTGCCATTGACCCGGTCAAGCTGAACCCCATAACTTACGACCCGGTCAACCACGACTATCTGACCTTGGGCCGGAAGGTGGGCAAAGCCTTCTCGGATGGAAAACAGTTGAAGTGAAAGGAATTTCAACTTATGGGAAACTATAAAATCACGTTCAGCCCCACGGGCGGAACGCAGAAGGTGGCAAACATACTTACCGCAGAGCTGTTTCCGGCAAGCAAAAGCATTGACCTGATGGATGACATCCGCGCAACTGCCTTTTCGGAAGATGACGTTTGCATCATCGCCATGCCGGCTTTCGGCGGTCGTGTACCTTCGGTCTGCGAGCAGCGCATGGAAAAGCTGCAGGGCAACGGAGCAAAAGCCATTCTGGTGGCGGTATTTGGTAACCGCGCCATCGACGACACCCTTCTGGACATGAAGGAATTGGCTTTGGCACAAGGCTTTGTTCCCGTGGCCGGGATCGAGGCGGTGGCGGAGCATTCCATTCTCCGTAAGTTCGGCGCAGGCCGTCCCGATGCGGAGGATATGGCTGATTTGAAGGGCTTTGCACAGCAGATCAAGGCTGTTTTGGAAAGCGGCAATGTTTCGGCTGACCTGTCCGTTCCCGGAAACACGCCCCATAAGGAGCGTGTCAACGGCCCCATGAAGCCTTACGGCGGTGGGACGTGCAACTCCTGTGGCCTGTGCGTGTGGAGATGCCCCGTGCGCGCCATTCCTGCCGATGCCCCCAAGAGCGTGGACAAGGAGAAGTGCATCTCCTGTCTGCATTGTATCGCCATCTGTCCCAGGTCGGCCCGTCTGCTGGCACCCGAACTGCTTGCCGCATCGGAAGAAAAGATGGCAGCCGCACTTTCCGGACGGAAGGAAAACAAATTGTACCTTTGACAGGGGAAATGCCATGAAAAACAGGAAGCGAATTGCAGCGTTTCTGATGGTCTTATTGGTTTTGACAGGCTGCGGTGGGGAGGCGGCAAAAGAGCCGACCTATGTCAACATCACGGCACAGGAAGCCAAAGAGCTGATGGACAGGGAAGAGGGGTATGTCATTCTCGATGTGCGCACCGAGGAGGAGTATGCCCAGGGACATATTCCCGGCGCTGTTCTGATCCCGGACTATGAGATCGAAACCAAAGCGGAAGAAATTCTGACCGATAAGGATCAGATGATCCTGGTCTACTGCCGCAGCGGGCGGCGCAGCAAAAACGCGGCGCAGATGCTGCTGGAGCTGGGTTACACTGATATCCGTGAGTTCGGCGGCATCATCGACTGGCCCTATCACATTGATAAATAAGCAAACGGCGTCCGGGTTTCGGACGCCGTTTTTGATCAGAGGGTGAATTTGAATTCCACGCCGGATTGCGTGTTGCGCACAGAGCAGCTGCCGCCGTGAAGCTCCACGATGTTTTTGGCGATGGCCAGCCCCAGACCGGTACCGCTGCCCGAGCGGGCATCATCGGTGCGGTAGAAGGTCTCCCACACCTTGTTCAGCGCCTCGTCGGACAGGGGAGGGCTGTCGTTTTCAATGGCAAAGGTGATCGCGGCAGGGCGGGTATGGAATTCCTGTTTTGCAACCGTTACCCGGACGGTTCCGCCCACGGGGGTGTACTTGACGGCGTTGCTGGCAAAGTTCTCTATGACTTGTTTGATACGGGCTTCGTCGGCCTGTATGGTGCAGGTTTCGGGCAGATCAAAAATAATTTTCAACTCCTTGGCCAGTGCCGCTATTTCCAGCCGATCCAACACGCTGTGAGTTAACGTCACGAGGTCAAATTCATCCCGTGCCAGCTTGACTTTGCCGGCCTCCAGACGGGACAGATCCAGCAGCTCCAGCACCATGTCGTCCAGATGCTCCGATTCGTTCAGGATGACGTCGACGTATTTGTCCCGTTTGTCCTCGTTGATGTGTTCTTTCAGACCCTCGGCGTAGCTGTGAATGACCGCCAGCGGGGTCTTGAACTCGTGGGCCACGTTGGACACCATCTGCCGTCGGTTTTCCTCGGCATCTTTGGCGTACTCCAGTGCGGTGTTCAGA
>JAZOBG010000075.1:0-33625 GCA_045595865.1 Oscillospiraceae bacterium | reverse complement strand
AGGCCGTCACCCTGGCAAGCCTCACAGCGCCCGCCGCGGACATTGAAGGAAAAGCGACCCGGACCGTAGCCGCGGGCTTTTGCGTCTTGTGTAGACGCAAAAAGTTCGCGGATATCATTAAACAGACCGGTATAAGTTGCCGGATTGGAACGTGGAGTGCGGCCGATGGGGGACTGGTCAATCGCAATTACCTTATCGAGATGTTCTTCGCCTTCAATACAATCAAACTTTCCGCAGCGACATTTAGCGTGGTTCAAATCCGCAGCGAGCTTTTTATATAAAATTTCATTCACAAGGCTGGACTTACCGGAACCGGAGACTCCGGTCACGCAGGTGAAGGTGCCGAGAGGAAAAGTTACATCTACGTTTTTCAGATTGTTTTCTGCAGCGCCGCGAATTATGAGCGCCCTTCCGTTACCCTTTCTGCGATTTGCAGGAACAGGGATCTTCTTACGGCCGGACAAATAGTCACCGGTGATGGACGCAGGGCAGTTCATGATTTCTTCCGCAGTACCGGAGGCAACCACATTGCCGCCGTGCAAACCTGCACCGGGGCCAATATCAACGATATAATCCGCAGCCCGCATGGTGTCCTCATCGTGCTCGACAACAACCAGCGTATTGCCCATGTCACGCAGTTCTTTCAATGTAGCAAGTAGTTTGTCGTTGTCCCTTTGATGCAGACCGATGGAGGGTTCATCCAAAATATACAGAACACCCATCAAAGACGAACCGATTTGGGTCGCCAGACGAATCCGCTGGCTTTCGCCGCCGGACAAGGAGGCGGCCGCGCGGGAAAGAGTAAGATACTGTAGGCCAACGCTGCGAAGAAAACCAAGGCGGGACTTGATTTCCTTCAAAATCTGTGCAGCGATCAGCATTTTCTGAGGAGTCAGTTCCAGTTCATCAATGAAAGTAAGTGCTTCGGTAACCGACTTGTGACAGAATTCATCAATGTTCAGCCCGCCCACGGTAACAGCAAGAGATTCCCGACGAAGTCTCCGTCCGCCGCAATCCGGGCAAGGGCATTCGCTCATGCATTCTTCCAGCTCACGACGGGATCCGTCACTTTGAGTTTCACGATATCGGCGTTCCAGATTATTGGCGATACCTTCAAACGGCTGCATTAAAGTGCCCTGTCCATCCGCTCGCTCATAGGTCAGTTTCAGTTTTTCGCCCTTAGTACCGTAAAGAATAATATCAATGACTTCATCGGACAGATTCTTTACGGGAGTATTTAGCTTAAAATGATATTTTTTGGAAAGTGCATCAAAATACATGCGGGAAATTCCGTCGCCTTTGATGTTGTTCCATCCGGTTGCCGTGATCGCACCGTCAAGAATAGATAAATTCTTGTTTGGTATAATCAGGTCAGGATCGACTTTAAGCTGGCTTCCGAGACCGGTGCAAGTCGGACAGGCACCAAATGGATTGTTAAAGGAGAACATACGGGGCGTCAGATCCTCGATGGATATACCGCAGTCTTCACAAGCGTAGTTCTGGGAAAATAAAATATCTCGGTCTTCGGCAACGACATTGATGACAACAAGGCCGCCCGCTAACGCAGATGCGGTTTCCACGCTGTCGGTCAAACGGCGATTGATGTCCTCTCGGATGACAAGACGGTCAACCACAATTTCAATATTGTGCTTTTTGTTTTTATCAAGCTTGATTTCTTCGGTCAGTTCATAAAGCGAACCGTCCACGCGCACCCGCACATAGCCGGATTTTCTGGCGTCCTCAAAAATCTTGGCGTGCTCACCTTTTTTTCCGCGAATCACGGGAGCCATGACCTGAATTCGAGTTGCCTCAGGGAGTGCAAGCACCTGATCAATGATCTGATCAATGGTTTGCTGTTGGATTTCTTTGCCGCAGACAGGGCAGTGGGGAGTACCAACACGGGCCCAGAGCAGGCGTAGATAGTCATAGATCTCAGTGACGGTTCCTACGGTAGAACGGGGATTCTTGGACGTCGTCTTCTGATCAATGGAGATGGCAGGAGAGAGACCATCAATATAATCCACGTCCGGCTTTTCCATCTGACCTAAAAACATTCGGGCGTAGGAAGACAGAGATTCAACGTAACGGCGCTGTCCTTCGGCATAAATTGTATCAAAGGCAAGAGAAGATTTACCCGAACCGGATAGACCGGTCAGAACAACCAGTTTATCGCGTGGGATCGAAACATCAATATTTTTCAGGTTGTTGACGCGAGCGCCTTTCACGGTAATGTGGCTATGCATGACAATTCTCCAATCCAAAACAGTGAAATGAATTCAGCGTAAAATATAAACAGAAAACAAAATACAGGCCAGTCCAAGCAGCACCGTAATGTTCATAGGTTCTCCAAATATTGCAATACCGACAAGAGCTGCAACGATCGGCTCTATACTTGCGAGAATAGAGGCTTTTCCACTGTCAATAACAGCCAACCCTTTCGTGTAAAAGATATATGGAAGTACGGTGGAAAAAACGATCAGACCAAGGATGAGCAGAACAATTTTCGGTTGAGAGAACCCGAATACAAGTTCAGATGGTCGAATCACAAATAACGAACTGACTCCGGCAAATACAAAGGAATAATAGGTGACCGTAAGCGGTTTATAGCATTTCAATGCATAGCGGGCAAAGATAGAATACAGTCCATAAAAAAAGCCGCTTCCAATGCCAAGCAGAAAACCAATAAAAGTGACAGAAAAATCGCCGCTCCAAATTCCCGTTACAAATGTGCATCCAAGGAATGTGACGATCAAAGCGATAATTTTCCGTTTTGTGATTTTATCTTTCCAAAGAATTGCGGAAAGTATCACAACAAAGGTTGGAGCGGTGTACAAAAGAATTGCCGCCGTTGCCAGTGAGGAAACCTGCTGACATGTAAAGTAACATAGTGTAAATAAAAGAATGCTAACAATTCCCGTACCCAGAAAATATGGCAAGTGCTTTGGATGAATACGGAAGATGGAGCGGTCAAAGATCAAAAAGATAAGGCTAAGTATGATCAAGCTGCCAAGATTTCGGACAAGAACGATTGAGAACGAAGAAAAACCGCTGGCAGTCAGGCTGCGATTAAACAGACCAATGATACCCCAAAGTGTTCCGGCTAAAAGTATATAGCAATACGAAAGATAACGTTTCATGAATGCAAAGACCTTCAATCTTTTGGTAAGGAGGAGATAAGGTTTAGCGCACCGAGGCGCAGCAAGTCGATATTCCGAGTGTCAAATACGATGTCGCGTTTGGTGTGGATGCGGCCAAGCCAGTAGCCAAGAGGACCCTTGTGCAAGGCAGCAACACCAACACCATACGCAAATGCTTTCTGATCAGAGGGATAAAAGCCAAATCCCTTTACAACATTGATTTGTTTGCAGTCATCTGTTAAGAAAGAGGTTTCAATCAAATCCAGCATTTTTTGATCTTTTTTTAGTGCCTTGTTAGGATAAAACTGAATATAGTTTCCGTCAGAAACACAGTCGAAATTAATCACTAAAGTGTTTTTCATTTTTACACCGTGCATCTTTTTGAAGAGGGAAGAACCAAGAAGACCTTTTTCTTCGTTGTCAAAGAAAATGAATGCAACATCATCGCGGTGTTCAGCAGGCAAGGAGAGGGCAATTTCCAGTAGAAGTGCAACACCGGATGTGTTGTCATTCATGGTGTGTATGTTGGGCGGCCCATCCATCATCCACCAAATGCAAAAACCAAGCACAAAATAGACAACAAACATTGCCAACCACATGGGTGCATCATCCCAAAAGAACAATAAAAGGATTTCTGCACCAATTGCAAAGGCAAAAACTGGGATCACAATCAGTATCTGATACAACAAGTATATAAACATATTTTGAGGCGTAATGAAATTAGGGAACGGAAGAACGGCGCAGGTGTCATAATGAGCAGTATACACGACCTTTGCAGATTCAGGGTTTCCAATAATTACGTTGTTGCTTTTGATCAGCGATCCGCCGGATTCTATACGAACATCATAGCCTTTTAGTTTCAGTGTATCAATAAGCCAGTTTCGAAAAGCGGATTTTTGCGCCTTGCTTTTGCGCACCTGAAAATTATTGATTATGTAATTAGTTTCTGTAAACATCCCATGCGCCTTCTTTCAGGAATTGTCTTTATTTTCCGAAATCACGTGCGATATCACGCATCATTTCGCTGATCGGGAGATTATACGGGCACCTGGATTCACACGCGCGGCAACCAATGCAGTCTCCTGCGTGAAGGGGAAGGGCTTCATACCGCGCCTTGGCCCATTCCACAAGATTGTATTTATGGAGATAGTTGTTCATCAGGAAGCACATGTTGATATTGATTCCGACGGTGCAGGGAGCGCAATAACCACAGCGGCGGCAGAACCGACTGCCAAGTTCTTTGCGGATTTCTTCGCACTTTGCAATGTCATCGTCGGTCAGGGGAAAGAGTTTCTCAGCTGCGGCGGCATTGCGGTCCACTTCCTCAGCACTGCCCATACCAACGACCGAGATGTCAATTGCATCAGATTGGGATACAAAGCGAAGTGCAAGTTCGTAATCATCCAAATTACCGCCGGCAAGAGGTTTCATGCAGATGGTTCCGATTCCTTTCGCGCGAGCTGCTTTCAGAATTTCGCTGCCCTGCAGTTCAACAATGTTGTAAGGGAACATAAAGGTTTCGAATCGATTAGGGCATTCGGAAAGGATTTTCTCAAGAGTTTCCACGCTGTGAGCAGTTACACCGATATGACCGATTTTGCCTGCTTTTTTCGCATCCAGCAAGGCCTGATATGCGCCGTCAGGTGAAAAAACGTTTTCGAATTCTTCAACAGAGAGCTTATGAATTTGATACAGATCAATATAGTCGGTGCGCAGTTCCCTGAGGCTTGTTTCGATTTCTTTGGTCATGCCTTCGTAGCTTCGGGCCATGGTTTTTGTTGCAAGAATAAATTTATCGCGTCGGCCTTCCAATGCTGCGCCAAGAAATCCTTCGGAAACGGTATAGCCACGCGCGGTATCAATAAAATTGATTCCGTGCTTTTCCAGAGCATCGACAACTTCCGTCGCATTGGTTGCATCGCCGCGTTGCAGCGGAATCCCGCCGAAAGAAATTTCAGCACATTTCAGTCCTGTTTTACCAAGCTCAATGTAATTCATTGAATTGTCCTCCAATCAAGCTTCGCCGCGCAGTTTGATGATGCGGTCGCGCAGCTGAGCCGCATACTCAAATTCAAGCATTTTTGCGGCTTCTTTCATCTGCTTTTCCAGTTTTGCGATCAGTTCCATACGCTGAATCTTGGTCAACTGCTTTTCGTTGAGATCAAATTCTTTGGTTTCGGAATTGGACAGATCGATTACATCTCGCACGCTCTTAATTACGGTCTGAGGAGTAATGCCGTGTGCCTTGTTGTAAGCATCCTGCTTTGCGCGGCGGCGCTCTGTTTCGTCCATAGCTCTGCGCATAGACGGGGTAACGGTATCCGCATACAGTATAACTTTTCCTTCGGCATTTCGTGCTGCACGGCCTATTGTCTGAATCAAGGAGGTTTCGGATCGCAGGAAACCTTCCTTGTCAGCGTCCAAAATCGCCACCAAACTAACCTCCGGCAAATCCAAGCCTTCGCGCAGAAGGTTGATGCCAATCAGTACATCAAAGGAACCAAGGCGAAGATCTCGAATGATTTCCATGCGTTCGATGGTGTCAATGTCATGATGCATATAGCGCACACGGATACCTGCGTTTTTAAGATAAGCAGTTAAGTCTTCCGCCATCTTTTTGGTCAAGGTTGTTACCAAGACACGTTCACTTCGCTCAATGCGTTCATTGATTTCGCCGATCAGGTCATCAATCTGGTTTTCCACCGGACGAACTTCAACGACAGGATCAAGCAATCCGGTTGGACGGATAACCTGTTCTGCGATTTGTCCGGAGCGGGTGCGCTCGTATTCACCGGGGGTAGCGGAGACATAGATGACCTGATTCAGCCGATTCTCAAATTCATCAAACTTTAAAGGCCGGTTATCAAAAGCGCAGGGAAGACGGAAACCATAGTCGACCAGTGAGGTCTTTCGAGCGCGGTCACCATTGTACATTGCGCGAACCTGAGGCAAAGTTACATGGGATTCGTCAATAAATAACACAAAATCCTTGGGGAAATAATCCATCAGAGTGTGCGGTGGAGAGCCGACAGGGCGGCCCTCAATTACTCTGCTGTAGTTTTCGATGCCGGAGCAATATCCCAACTCCCGCATCATTTCAATGTCATACATCGTGCGCTGTTTAATGCGCTGTGCTTCAACAAGCATGTTATTTGCCTCAAAGAAGGCAACACGCTCTTCCAGTTCGCGATAGATTTCCTGAATCGCGGCATCCATCTTTTCTTTTGGAGTAACATAATGGGTTGCCGGCCAAATCGGAATGTTTTCCAAACGTCGCTTTGGAGCACCGGTGACAACATTGATCTCAGAGATACGGTCGATCTCCTCACCGAAAAATTCAACACGGATCGCACTGTCGCTCCAATATGCAGGGAAAATTTCAACCGTGTCACCACGAACACGAAACATATTTCGCTCAAACGCAATGTCGTTGCGTTCATATCGGATTGCAATCAACTTTTTGAGAAGTTCATCGCGCTCCAAAGTCATGCCGACTCGAAGCGAAACCATCATTTTTGCAAAGTCTTCCGGCTCGCCCAGACCGTAAATGCAAGAAACAGAAGAAACGACAATAACATCGCGGCGCTCCATTAAGGATGCAGTTGCAGAAAGTCTAAGACGATCAATTTCTTCATTGACCGAGGAATCTTTTTCGATAAATGTATCGGTATGGGGAATGTATGCCTCCGGTTGATAGTAATCGTAATAGGAGACAAAATATTCAACCGCGTTATTGGGAAAGAATTCTTTAAACTCAGCACAAAGCTGAGCAGCAAGTGTTTTGTTGTGAGCAAGAACAAGGGTGGGACGCTGAATTTTTTCGATGACTTTAGCCATAGTGAATGTTTTTCCGGATCCCGTAACACCCAGCAAAGTTTGCTCGTCCAAGCCGCTTTCGATACCGGCAGCAAGCATTTCGATTGCTTCAGGCTGATCTCCGCTGGGTTTATATTCAGAAATGACTTCAAATTTTGGCATAAAATCAATCCTTTGGAAAAAGTGCAATCGAACACTTGTTTTGGAACATTATAGCAAAACAAGCGTTCGATTGCAATCATTTTCAATATAAAATTAGAACTGCTTGAAAATGCCCGAATCACGCATGGAAATATAGTCGTCACAGGAAAAAATCAAATGATCAATCAAATGAATATCCATTTGTGCGAATGCATCAAAAGCCAGTTTTGTGACAAGGATATCTTCTTTGGAATACATGGCAATGTTGCTGACATGGTTGTGTGCAAGTACAACCTGAGATGCATTACATGCCAAGGCAACTTCCATCATTTTGCGCAGGTTCAATGTAGTGCAGTCCGCACTTCCTTCGGCTAGTTGCCGACATTGAATCACTTTGGCTTTGGCATCCATACAGAGGATCACTGTGATTTCATTGCGTTGACCGAAAAATTCAGGTGCAAGATATTCACCGAGCCGTTCGGTTGTATCCAGAATATCGCCCAATTGACTGCGGTCAGCTTGGTAGCGAGCACCGAGTGCAGTAATCAATTTAATCAAACAAGCTGCGTGTTCGCCGATTCCTTTTACGGCGGTCAGTTGATCGATTGTTGCATTGAATACACCGGAAAGAGAGCCGAAGGTATCGATCAGTCTATGAGCAAGAGGATTAACATCTCCTTGCGGGATGGCGTAAAACAAAAGAAGTTCAAGCGCCTTGTGATCGGCCATGCCGTTAAGTCCACGCGCAAAGAATTCATCTTTTAGGCGGGCTCGGTGACCTTTGTGAGGATTATTTCCCGCCATATTCAGTCAGATAAGCCTCCATGCGCTCACGCATGGGGTCATCAATATAGACTTTACCGTCAACGGGATTATTATGCAGGAAAGCAATAATTTCACGGATGGTCACGATAGGGCAGACCTTGATACCGAAGTCTTCGCGCAGCTCATCCAGAGTGGTGCAATCGCGGGTTCCGCGCTCCATACGGTCGGCAGAGACAAAGAGATGGGTGACTTTCATGTCGCCAAGGACTTTGAACAGTTCGAGAGACTCACGGACTGCTGTGCCGGCGGTAACAACATCTTCAATAATTGCAACTCGGTCACCGCTTTGGGGCTTATAGCCGACCATGGAGCCGCCTTCACCATGATCCTTTGCTTCCTTGCGGTTAAAGCAGTAGGGAAGGTCACGGTCGTAATTACGGTATAGAGAAGCAGCGGTGGTAACAGCCAGAGGAATGCCCTTATATGCAGGACCAAACAGGCAATCAATGCCATCGGGTGCATTTTCCTGAACACAGGCAGCATAATAATCGCCCAGTTTTGCGGCTTGAGCACCAGTCTTGTAGTTTCCGGTATTGATAAAATAAGGGGTTTTGCGGCCAGATTTGGTGGTGAAGTCACCAAAGGTCAGCACGCCGGATCGAACCATAAAGGTAATAAATTCTTCTTTGTAAGTCATTTATAACAACGCCCCGTTTCTGTAAAATCATTCAAAATATTATACCATTGTTTTTCATGGCAAACAAGGCTGAATTGAGATTATAATTTAAGAAATATTTCATTTTTGCACCTAATTGAATGCTTGTCACACCAGTTTGTGCGTGGTAGAATTAAATGCAAATATTTTAATGAATGCATTTAACACTGTTTTGGCCTCTGCATAAGATAGCACAGGGGTGAACAAATGGAGATTTTGTTTGATTCTGTGCTTGCGTTTTTGAGCAGTGTCGGTCTTTGGACACTTGGTAAAATGCTTTTAAAGAATATATATGCTGACTGCGCTTTTGACGCCGGATTTTACATTTTAAAGGAAGATACATCTGGATGGACGTGACGAAAAATTTTAACGAAATAAGAGGTACTGTCGCTGCGGTGGTCTTCCGAAACGACGAAAACGGATATACCGTTCTGCGTTTGGACACAGATGATTCGGGCGAAATTACCGTCGTGGGATGCATGCCCGGTATTTCTCCGGGCGAAACGCTGGAAGCAGAAGGAAAATGGATGAAGCACGCTTCTTACGGTGAGCAATTCAAGGTGGAAGCAATTCATAGGCGAATGCCGATAGGGGAGAAGGCTGTTTTTGAATACCTTGCATCTCATGCAATCAAAGGAATTGGTGTTCGTACTGCGAAACTGATTGTAGATGAATTTGGCGCTCGTGCGCTTCAGGTAATTGAACAGGAGCCGGAGCTGCTGACGCAATTAAAAGGGTTTACAAGCAAAAAAGCACTGGATGTGCATGATGCGTTTATTCAGCAGGCCGGAATGCGACTGCTGCTTGATTTTCTCGGCGAATTTCAATTGCCGTTGACCCTTGCTATGCCGTTGTACCGGCGGTTTGGAAATTCGGCAATGGATGTGATCCGGGATAACCCCTATCTTTTATTGGAAAGTGATATGGGAGTTGATTTTTCTGTTGCCGATGGGCTTGCCATTGAAATGGGCCTTTCCGGAAATGACCCGCAGCGCGTGGAAGCTGGAATTTTGTTTGAGCTTCGTCATAATTTGAATAACGGACATACATTCTTGCCGAGACATAAATTGATAGCAGCAACAGCACAGCTGTTAAATTTAGACACCGAGGACACGGAACTGGCGCTTGCTGAATTGTTGGATCAAGGAGAGATCATTCAGGAGCAAATCGCTGGTCAGGAAGCTTGTTATCTACCTGAATTGTATGTTGCTGAATGTTACGTATCCATTCGCCTTGCCGAGATGAGCGCAGCTGAGCTGATCCCTCCCTATAACATTGATTTACTTATTGACAGAATCCAAAGAGAGCAGGGTATCCTTTATGCGCCGCAGCAGGAGGAGGCAGTTCGCCTCGCAGCTTCACGTCAGGTAGTGCTTTTAACGGGTGGACCGGGAACAGGTAAAACCACTTCACTGCGAGGTGTTCTTGCGTTATTTGAAGCCCTTGGGCTGGAAACTGCATTGGCAGCACCAACCGGACGTGCAGCAAAGCGGCTTGGCGAGCTGTGCGAAGCGGAGGGCACAACGATTCATCGTTTGCTGGAAACTCAGTTTGATCCAGTTACCGGTGAATTGGTTTTTGCCCACAATCAGGACGAGCCGCTTCGATACGATGCAATTATTGTGGATGAGGCTTCCATGGTCGATCTTCCGCTGATGAGTGCGCTTTTAGGGGCAATGCGCGGCGATTGTCGATTGGTTCTTGTGGGAGATCCGGACCAGCTTCCGTCTGTCGGACCAGGCAATCTGCTTTCCGATTTGCTTCGCTCTGCGTGCATTCCTACTGTACGCCTGACAGAAATTTTTCGTCAAGCGGCAGAAAGTGCAATCGTTCGCACTGCCCACGCTGTCAACCGAGGTAATCCTCCGGAGTGGGAGAATAAATCAAAAGATTTCTTTTTCCTGCGCAGGCATGATAGCCAGCGTACTGCGGAAACCATTGTCGACCTTGTTTCACGCCGTTTGCCTGAAAATATGGGCATACCATCAGACCAGATTCAAGTTCTCTCCCCGACCAGAAAGTATGGAACCGGCACGGCTAATTTGAATCGTCTGCTTCAGCAGGCACTTAACCCGCCTGAAAAAGGGAAAGGGGAGCGTCGTTTCGGTGAAGTAATTTTCCGCACCGGTGATCGTGTAATGCAGGTCAAAAACAATTATGATGTCATGTGGCGTGACAAAGACAGTTTTTCAGCCGGTATGGGAATGTTCAATGGAGACATCGGACGGATCGACGATGTGGATGAAGCCGGAGGTATCGTAACCGTCGATTTTGACGGAAAGCTTGTCGACTACACACCGGACATGCTGATTGAATTGGAACTAGCCTATGCCATTACCGTCCACAAAGCTCAGGGCAGTGAGTACCGTGCTGTGATTTTGGCAGCATTGGATGGTGCTCCGCAGCTTTTGACGCGAGGGGTGTTGTATACGGCAGTAACGCGTGCACGCGAATTGCTGATACTCGTTGGGGATGAAACTGTTGTTTCGACGATGACGGCGAATAACCGACAGCAGCGGCGCTATTCCGGCCTGCGTGCACGACTTGTTGCTACGAGTCAGAATTTGTAAGCGAATTTGTCCTGACAACGGAGGTGAGATCGTTGAGAAACTTAAAGATTTTTGATTATTTCCTCGATCTTCTGTTTCCGCCGCGGTGTGCATTCTGCAAAAAGATCCTGAATTCGCGAGAATCCGGTATATGCAACAAATGTCAGACAAAATTGCCGTGGATCATTGGACGGGAAGCTGAGCAAAAATTTGAGTTTGTTTCCCTTTGTGCATCACCGCTCTGGTATCAAGGTGATGTGCGTAAATCCATTCATCGATTTAAATTCGAAAGCAGGAGTGGATACGCCAAAGTATACGGTAGCTTTGTTGCACAATGTGTATCCGATCATCTCTCGGACAGGTTTGATCTGATCACATGGGTTCCGCTTTCGTTGAGAAGACTGAAAAAGCGTGGATATGACCAGGCAATGTTATTGACCAAGTCTGCAGCACATAATTTGGGATACGTTGTGGTGGAGACGCTTCGTAAAGTTCGCAACACAGATGCACAATCCGGTATAACGGATGATTCGGTTCGCCGCGCAAATGTTCTAGGCGCGTATGAAGTGATCGATTCCAATCTTGTGGTCGGGAAACGCATTCTTCTGATCGATGATGTTGTCACAACCGGATCAACACTATCCGAATGTGCCCGAATTCTTCGAACCAGCGGTGCAAAGGATGTTGTATGCGTTACTCTTGCCAGAGCACGTGGGAAAAAACATGAAATAAGCATTGAAAAGAACGTTTAGGTTCGATATAATAAATTTTACGAAATGTTTGTCCGCTAATTTCGTGGGCATAACTAATAATAAAATATAATTTGAGGTGCAAGAATGTCTATGTTCAGTAAAGATATTGGTATCGATCTTGGTACCGCCTCCATTCTCGTTTATGTAAAGGGAAAGGGTGTAGTCCTGCGCGAGCCCTCGGTTGTTGCAATCGACAAAAACAACGGCAAACTTTTGAAGGTTGGCACCGAAGCTCAGCAGATGCTTGGTCGTACACCCGGCAATATTGTTGCCATTCGTCCTTTGCGCGAAGGTGTGATTTCAGATTACGATATGACTGAGCGTATGCTCCGCGAGTTTATCCGTAAAGTAACTTCGTTCCGTTTGTTCAAGCCTCGCGTTGTTATTTGTGTTCCCTCCGGAATTACCGAAGTCGAAGAACGTGCAGTTATTGATGCAGGTATTCAGGCCGGTGCCCGCCGCGTCTATCTGATTGAGGAACCACTGGCGGCTGCAATTGGCGCCGGCATTGACATCACCAAGCCCGATGGTCACATGGTGGTCGACATCGGCGGCGGCACTGCAGACATCGCTGTAATTTCCTTGTCCGGCATTGTGGAATCTGTTTCCATCAAAATCGCCGGCGACCAGTTTGATGAAGCAGTCATCAAATACATCCGTCGTAAGCACAACGTGCTGATTGGCGAACGTACTGCGGAAGAACTTAAAATGACCATTGGCTGCGTGTTTCCCCGTCCTGAAGAGCAGACAATGGAGATCAAGGGTCGCTGCCTGATGACCGGCCTGCCCCGTGTGTTTACCGTTACTTCTACCGAAATGATCGAGGCGTTTGAAGAACCCACCAGCCGGATCCTCGAAGCCATTCATTCGGTTTTGGAGCGCACTCCTCCCGAATTGGTTGCAGATATTTCCACCAACGGAATTGTTATGACCGGCGGCGGCAGTCTGATTTGGGGCTTTGACAAACTGATCGAGTCCCATACCGGCATCGAAACCCATGTGGCCGATGATGCTATTTCCTGTGTGGCATACGGCACAGGCAAGAGTTTGGAGTGGGTCAGCGATATGCAGGACGGCACAATGAATCTCTCCCGCCGTAAACAGATGAACCATTAAGTACTTCAGGACCACCCAACGGGTGGTCCTGAATCGTTTACTTGTCATATCTCTTTTGTACATAGAACCAATTGATCAGTCCAAACCACGCATCAATATATTCTGATCTGCGATTCTGCCGGTCAAGATAATACGCATGTTCCCATACGTCGATGGTAAGCAACGGATATAGTCCCTGTGCAAGAGGAGTATCCTGATTAGCAGTTTTTACAATCGAAAGAATTGCATTGTCGTCCCGAACAAGCCATGCATAACCGGAACCGAATACTTCGAGTGCCGCGGACTTCATTTGTGAGCGCCAGCTTTCGTAGGTACCAAATGCATTGCATAGCGCTTTGGCCAGTTCATCCGATGGCAGTCCACCGCCATTCGGAGACATGCAGTTGAAGTATAAAATATGGTTATATACGCCGCCGCCATTGTTGCAGACAGTCGCGCGATTCTCTTCAGGAATTTGCTCAGGATGTGACAACAGGTCTTCTAACGACATTGTTTTACAAACAACGCATTTTTTGACCGCTTGATTTAGATTATCTACATATGTTTGTAAATGCTTGTCATGGTGAAAATGCATTGTCTTTTTACTAATAGATGGCTTTAAACTTTCGTATGCATAGGGGAGAGGCGGCAAATAAAAAGGATATTGCAGGTTTTCCATTGCGGATTTCCTTTCAAACAATGATTAGATACCGAAGATTGCTTTCTGAGCAAAAGAGCGGTATAATTTTAGTAAGCTATCAATTAGGAGTTTACAATATGAATTATTTTCATTTAAATCAATCTGCTGAACAAATTCGTGCGATCAGTAATCTTGGACTCGCTCACGTTGGAGACGGTGTATACGAGCTGATGATCCGTTCCTGGTTATGCACGCATGGTAAAGCAACGAATCGTGGCCTGCATAAAGCTACCGTGAAATACGTATCTGCTCCTGCACAGGCAAAGGCAGCAGATAAGATTCTTTCTCAGCTTACGCAGGAAGAGATGGATGTGTTCCGTCGTGGACGTAATTCCAGTCCGCACACAATTCCCAAAGCAGCTACCCGCGAGGAATACCAAGCTGCAACGGCATTGGAAGCCTTGTTCGGCTATCTTTGGCTGAAAGGTGAGACTGAGCGATTGAACGAACTGTTTGAAATGATTATGGAGGAATGATCCATGGCACTTGACGCACTCTGCCTTTCTGCGGTACTCTATGAGCTGCGTGGGGTATTGCTTGGTGGAAAGATTGATAAAATTCACCAGCCAAGCCGTGACGAAATCATTCTAACTATGCGGTGCGGCGCAGGAAATGTGAAACTGCTTTTATCGGCAAACCCCAATAATCCCAGACCGCAAATCACGTCTTTATCCCGTGAGAATCCCGCAGAACCCCCAATGTTCTGTATGCTGATGAGAAAACACCTGACCGGAGGACGCTTGCTTGAAATCGAACAGCCGCCTTTGGAACGAATTGTGATTTTTTGCTTTGAAACACTGAATGAGTTGGGTGATCGTCAGGAACGTAAACTTGTATTAGAGTGTATGAGCCGGCGCGCAAATCTGATTCTGTTGGACCAGGATGATCGAATTGTTGATTGCTTGCGCCGTCTGGAAGGAGATATCACCTCAGGAAAGCGTGCTGTTCTGCCTGGCATGTTTTATCATTTGCCTGACCCTCACCCCGGACTTTCTCCGCTGATTGCCCGTGAAGGCGAGGCGAGAGGGGAAGGGGAGAACTGGGGCGAGCGGCTACAGATTATGGTTGACGAAGGGAAATACACTCCAACGGTTTTAATTCGCGAAGGAAGACCGGTTGATTTTACGTTTTTTCCGATTGTACAGTACGGCCCTGAGACGCAGCTCAAGTCCTATGAAACCTTTGGCGAATTAATGGACGATTTTTATGCCATGCGAGAGCAGACGGAGCGCGCCCGTCAAAAAGGTCAGGACCTTGTGAAAACGGTTACAACAGCACGGGATCGCACTGCCCGAAAATTGAATAATCAGCGCCGCGAACTTGAAGCAACCAAAGACCGTGACCGTTTGCGGGAATTAGGCGATATTCTGACGTCCAATCTTCATGCAATGGAAAAAGGTATGTCTTACCTTCGTGCGTACGATTTTTACGATCCGAATGGATCTGAGGTAGAAATCAAGCTGGATCCTCTTTTGACACCACAGCAAAATGCCGCAAAATATTATAAAGAATATAATAAAGCTAAAACTGCAGAGGTTGTTTTAACGCAGCAAATTGAGAAAGGCGAAGCGGATCTTGCGTATCTCGAAAGTGTTCTCGAAGCAATACCTATGGCCGAAGGAGAACGTGATCTGCAGGAAATACGGCATGAATTGATTGAGTCCGGATTTTCACGACGTCCGAAAAAGTCAAAAGGAAGGGAAAAGAAGATCGCATCCAAGCCAATGGAATTTCGGTCAACCTCCGGCTTGCGAATCTCGGTCGGAAAAAACAATACTCAAAATGATCTGCTGACCACAAAGCAGGCCGGACGCGGAGATATTTGGCTTCATACACAAAAAATTCACGGTTCACATGTAATTTTATGGTGTGATGGGGAAGACCTTGACAGTACTTCGCTTTCAGAAGCTGCTGCGCTTGCCGCCTATTTTTCTCAGGCACGGAACAGCAGCAAAGTTCCCGTTGATTACACCCTGGTCAAGTATGTCAAAAAACCGGCCGGAGCAAAGCCCGGGATGGTTGTTTATACGGTCTATCAGACTGCCTATGTTACTCCGGATGAGAATTTGGTAAAACAACTTCGTGTGAAGTAATTGATTATGAAAAGCCATGGCGAACCGGTTAAGCGGTTCGCCATGGCTTTTAACGTATTTATTATTTAGAAACCAAGTCAGACATGGAGTAAAGTCTCATCGGTTTTCCAACCAGGAATTTCGCGGCTTTAACTGCTCCGCTGGCAAAAACTTCTCTGGATGCGGCATGATGGTGAAGTTCAATTACCTCATCTCTACCGGCAAAAATGACTTCGTGGTCACCGACGATTGTTCCACCGCGAACGGCAGAGATGCCGATTTCCTGACGGTTCCGAGACTGTCGTGAATGACTGCGGTCCGTGATATATTCTGCGTCATAGGAAAGGGCTGATGCGGCTGCGTCTGCCAGCATCAATGCTGTCCCGCTTGGTGCATCCAACTTACGGTTGTGATGACGTTCTACGATCTCAATATCGTAGCCATCCAGAACTGCAGCTGCTTTCCTGATCAGCTCAATGACAACATTGATGCCCAAGGACATATTTGCTGAGCGAAATACAGGGACAATTTTTGCAGCAGCTTCAATTTCGGAGAGTTGTTCCTGCAAATATCCTGTAGTCGCTAATACAACAGCGACATTTCTTTTCTTGCAAAAAGAGAGAAGAGAACTCAATGCCGATGGATGGGAGAAGTCAATTACAACATCTGCAGCACCTTCAAACTGAGTAGGCGAGGTAAAGACAGGATAATCGTGGTCCGCAGAAGCAAGGATGTCGAAACCTGCAACGACCGAAACATCGGGGTCACATGCACAGATTTCCTCAACAACACGACCCATGCGGCCGTTGCAGCCGGAAATAATGACACGTATCATAAGTAGTTCCTCTTGGTGATGAATTATTTCAGCAATCCAACGCGACGCATTGCTGTCTTCATAATCGCTTGATTTTTTTCAGACATTTCGCAAAGAGGCAAACGCAGCATGCCTGCGTTCATACCGACAAGGTTCATAGCACATTTAATGGGGATCGGATTCACTTCGATAAACAGAGAGTCAATGAAATCCATATATTCGATTTGAAGCTTACCGGCTGTTTCGAAATCGCCCTTCAGACATGCATGGGTCATATCGATCATCAACTGAGGCATAATGTTGCAAACGACCGAGATCACACCTTTGGCGCCCAGACTCATCATGGGAACGACCTGGTCATCATTGCCTGACCAAATGTAAAAATCATCGCCGCACAGGTAGCGGGTGTGAGCCAACAAAGAGAAATCGCCGCTTGCTTCTTTAACGCCGTTGAACTTAGGGTTTTCGGAAAGAATCTTATATGTCTCCGCGGTGAAAGAGACGCCGGTTCGACCCGGCACATTGTACAGAATAATGGGCAGATCAACGCGGTCTGCAATATATTCATAGTGCTTGAGCAGTCCGGTCTGGCTTGCCTTGTTATAATAGGGCGTAACAAGCAGCAGAGCATCCGCACCGGAGTCCTGTGCATGCTGACAAAGATATACTGCTGCAGAAGTATCATTGCTGCCGGCACCGGCAATGACTTTGACGCGCTTGTTTACGCGCTTGGCACAGTATTCCACAACAGCAATGTGTTCACGCATGGAAAGAGTAGAGGTTTCGCCGGTTGTACCGGCGACACAAATCGCATCCACGCCAGATTCGATTTGCTGATCAATTAAAATACCGAATGCATCATAGTTAACGGCGCCGTTCTCGTCAAAAGGCGTAACGATTGCAGGGCAAGCGCCGGTAAATACGGGTTCTCTCATTAAGGGCCTCCTATTTAACTGTGGTCCATGTAGCCCTCCGCACAAAGCAATTCAGCAAGAAGTACGGCGCCGCCCGCGGCACCGCGCAGAGTATTGTGAGAAAGGGATACAAACTTATAATCGTACTGAGAATCAGGGCGCAAACGGCCGATCGAGATAGCCATGCCGCCTTCCAGGTCACGATCCAGCTTGGCCTGGGGACGGTTGTCTTCCTCGAAATAATTTAAAAACTGTTTGGGTGCGGTGGGGAGGTTCAGTTCCTGAGCTCGGCCCTTGAAATTGGCCCAGATTTGTTTCATTTCATCCATGGTGGGCTTATTCTTAAAGGTGACAAAAACTGCGGCAGTATGGCCGTTGGATACGGGGACTCGCAGACACTGTGCGGTAATAGCCGGAGAATCTGCTCTTGCGATAACGCCGTTTTCCACCTTGCCCCAAACCTTCAGAGGTTCCTGCTCGCTCTTTTCTTCTTCGCCGCCAATGTAAGGGATCAGATTATCGACCATTTCGGGCCAGGTCTCAAAGGTTTTACCAGCTCCGGAAATAGCCTGATAAGTACAAACAAGAATATTTTCGATACCAAACTGACGAAGAGGGGACAGGGCGGGTACATAGCTCTGAATAGAGCAATTGGATTTAACAGCAATGAAACCGCGGTTCGTCCCCAATCGTTTTCGCTGAGCCTCAATCACCTTAATGTGGTCGGGATTAATCTCGGGAATCACCATAGGAACATCGTCGGTCCAACGGTGAGCCGAGTTATTGGAAACTACAGGGCATTCGCACTTAGCATATGCTTCTTCCAGTGCCTTAATTTCTTCTTTTTTCATATCGACTGCAGAGAAAACAAAGTCGACCTGAGATGCAATTTTTTCTATGTCAGAAGTTGCGTCCATAACAATAATCTTCTTTGCTTCCTCGGGCATGGGAGTGGTCATAGCCCAGCGGGAGCCAACGGCAGCTTCATATGTTTTACCTGCGCTTCTGGCGCTGGCAGCGATTACTTTCAACTCAAACCAAGGGTGGTTCTCCATCAAAGTAACAAAACGCTGGCCGACCATTCCGGTACCGCCGATCACACCAACCTGATATTTTTTCATTGAAATGACCTCCCAATTGTTCTTGGATATTATGTGGTAATGATTTCCTCGGTAGTTTTAAAAACAGCGGTTGAAAACAACGGGGTATTTGTACTATAATGTCATTATATGTTGAATTTTTAATATGGTAGCACTATTTCGAAATGGTGTCAATCTTTAATGCGCTAAAGCGATGTAGAAAAAGGAGCCCTGTATGAGAAAGAAATTCGTGCAAATTGCAGCCATTTTTCTTACACTGAGTATATTATCGACGTCATTTGCTGCGGCAGTGTCCGGCGAAGACTCAAATGCACAGCAGAATTCTCAGGTCGGTATTACAGAAGACGAGAATTCCATCCAAGAAGCTACTGAGCTAGGTGATTCGGAATCTAATTCGGAACAGGACGCGACTGAAGCCGGTGACGAAGAAACCGATCCGGAACAGGACACGACCGAAGCCGGTGACGAAGAGACCGATCCGGAACAGGACTCGACCGAAGCCAGTGACGAAGAGACTGATCCGGAAGAGGGAACGACTGACCCCGAAGTGCCTGAAATTATTATTCCTGTTCTCGAAACGGAGGAAGAGACCGAGGATCTTCTCCGCATTGGCTTGAGTTATGGAAGTAATGCGCAAACCAGTTCAAATCTTTGGAATGCGGTTGGAACCGGATATCGTTTCGGTTTTCATGATGGTACCGTGTTTTATCAAGTTGGAAATACATCTGAAACGAGAATTTCCGTTTTAAATACCCAGAATCTATATTACACATCCGTCATGCCGGATGGATATTCCGGTTATGGCGCATCAGTAACCTCCGGTCCGGCAGTTGGCTGCGTTCACCTTCAGCTTCCCGGCACATACACAACTTTCGCACAGGCCAATGCTGCTGCAGCTGCGGTAGGTGGATTCCCTGCCTGGATCAACGGTGAATTTGTTGTTCGATACGGAACATTTCTTACTGCGGATGACGCGAGAAAAACGCAGGCTGTAAAGGGGTTTGTTGACGCCTCCGTTGTCGGCACAAGTGAGTATGGGTTGATTATAGTAATTACCGGCACAAATACTCCGTTGTTTCAATACGATGGTGGAAGTGATTATCCCATGCTTGTAATTAAGCCGGGACTGGATCCTGATGTTAAGTCGATTACTCATTGTAAGGGAATTCAGTATTATGGCAGTTTCCGATACGAAAGAATAGACGGCGGAAGCATTACGGTTGTCAATCTCGTTGATATTGATGATTATGTGCGTGGTGTAATACCCTATGAGATGAGTCCGAGCTGGCCGTTGGAAGCTTTGAAAGCTCAGGCTGTTGCTGCGCGCAGCTATGCAGTTGCGCTCAATAATTCAAATCACTCAAAAAATGGCTTTGATGTTTGCACAACCGAATGTTGTCAGGTATACAGCGGAACCGGCGGGGCTACGGCCCATACCGATCAGGCGGTGGATGAAACAGCTGGACAGTATGCTTGGTATGACGGCAAGCCTATTCTTGCAGTATTTACCAGCAGCGATGGTGGTGCCACGGAAAGTTGTGAAAACGTCTGGTTTGAAGCATTGCCTTATCTGCGTGGTGTTATGGACCCCTATGAGGCGCTTGTTGCAGAAAAAATCAATTCTTATAATTGGACGAAAGCATATACCGGTGTTCAACTAAAGGATAAATTAAACGGTATGGGATATCAATGTTCCGAAATTGTTGATGTCATTTTCAAGAACACGGATACCGGAAATGTTTATAGTCTTACCTTTGTTGATACCAACGCAAGAAACTGGACTTTTTCAAAGGATTCACTCCGAATTACATTTGGGTTTAAGTCTTTGCGCTTTTCATTGGCAGACGACGGAATTGATTACACTTTGACCGACCAGACCACTCTTGATTCATTACATGATATCTGGACGTTAAATGGCGACGGAGAGCTCGTTCAGCTGAGTGCCACACCCGTCTATGCCCTGACCTCTCAAGGTGTTGTTGAAGTGCCCGGTTCTGAAATGACGGGACGTACCTTTGTTTTTAACGGCACCGGAAGAGGACATAATCTTGGCATGAGTCAATGGGGCGCATACGCTATGGCACAGCAAGGATTTACTTACGATCAGATCCTTAAGTTTTATTATACCGGAATTGAGATACACGAATGATGAAAACCTCTGATTTTAATTTTGATCTTCCTCAGGAGTTGATCGCACAGACTCCGATTGAGAAACGGGACACATCCCGGCTTCTTGTATTGAATAAGAAAACGGGTGAAGTGGAACATAAACATTTTTATGATCTGCCGGCTTATCTTAAACCAGGTGATTGCCTTGTACTGAATAACAGCCGCGTTTTACCCGCGCGATTGATTGGACGCAGAAGCGGGGGAGGAGCCTGTGAAGTTTTGCTCCTGATCGATCGTGGGGAAAATGTGTGGGAATGTCTTGTTCGCCCCGGAAAAAAACTTCGTGCTGGAGCGAGGATCACCTTTGGTGACGGAGAACTGACAGCAGAAGTAGTTGGTGAAGTTGAGGGCGGAAATCGTCTTGTGCGATTCGATTATGAAGGCATTTTCCTTGAGACTCTGGAACATTTGGGCAAAATGCCGCTTCCTCCATATATCAAAGAAGAACTGGAGGACAGCGAGCGATATCAGACTGTATATTCGAAGGTAGTTGGTTCGGCCGCTGCGCCTACTGCCGGATTGCATTTTACCGAAGAATTGCTGAAAAAAGTGCAGAATATGGGTGTAAAGGTATGTTACGTTACACTTCATGTGGGCTTAGGGACTTTCCGCCCGGTTAAGGCAGAAAATCTCGATGAGCATGAGATGCACTCGGAGTATTGTGTCATTTCTCAGGAAACTGCAGAAATAATCAATCAGACAAAGCGTGACGGCGGACGTGTTATTTGCGTTGGAACGACTTCGTGCCGCACCATTGAAAGCTGGGCAAATGACGACGGATCCATGGAGGCTAAGGCCGGATGGACAAATATCTTTATTTATCCGGGTTATCAATTCAAAGTGCTTGACTGTCTGGTCACCAACTTCCATTTACCTGAGTCTACACTGATTATGCTCGTTTCTGCTCTTGCCGGACGTGATAATGTGATGAATGCATACCAGCAGGCTGTGCAGGAGCGTTATCGGTTCTTTTCCTTTGGCGACGCTATGCTTATCTGTAATTGATTGTTTGAGGAATGAATATGACCTTTGAGGAAGAGTTGGCGTCACTGTCTGTAAAATGTAAAAACTATATTCGCTCCGGTCAGATTTCGATGTACTCGAATACTCTGAAAGAAATGGCTGATTTGTTTCACAGGAATAACCGCGTCAAAGAACAGATTAAATTTTTGACAATATCTTTTTACATTGATTTGAGCGGCTTTGGCTGTGCGCCTTTTATTGATCATGAACTTGTAAATAATGTTCAAACTGCGATGTTGTCTGATTTCATCAAAATACCCATGCTTGAGCAATTATTTTATGAATGGATTCAGCCGGGTATGATGTCACAGCACCCATTAGATGTAAAGGATTGCTGGTATCTGTTTCGGCTGTGCGCCGAAGGAAAAGTAGAACAGGCGGATTACGTTTTGACTAAAATCTGAGACACCCGGAAGGTTTTATAGGGGAATAAGATATGTTTCAATTGTTAAAAACAGAAGGACGTGCTCGACGCGGCGAATTTACCTGCGCTCATGGTACAGTTCAAACGCCGGTATTTATGAATGTGGGCACACTTGGAGCCATTAAAGGAGCGGTTTCTGCCCATGACTTGAAAGAAGTTGGCTGTCAGGTCGAGCTTTCCAATACGTATCATTTGCACCTGAGACCCGGTGACGACGTGGTGCGGCAAATGGGCGGTTTGCATAAGTTCATGGATTGGGACGGGCCGATCTTGACCGATTCCGGTGGATTCCAGGTGTTTTCTCTTTCAGGCTTACGCAAAATCAAAGAAGAAGGCGTCACTTTTGCATCTCATATCGACGGAAAACGAATTTTTATGGGGCCCGAAGAGTCGATGCAGATCCAGTCCAACCTTGGCAGTGATATTGCAATGGCTTTCGACGAATGCGTTGAGAACCCTTCGACCTACGAATATGTGAAAGCCTCCTGTGAACGTACACTGCGCTGGCTCATTCGTTGTAAGGAGGAGCATGATCGCCTGAATGCGCTTCCGGATACGGTTAATCCTCAGCAGATGCTGTTTGGTATCAACCAAGGCGGTGTTTACTCTGATCTTCGTGTTTGGCACATGAAGCAGATTGCGCCGCTGGACTGCGACGGATATGCCATTGGTGGCCTTGCGGTGGGCGAAGAAACACAAACCATGTACGATATCATTGACGCTGTTGAACCCCATATGCCCGTCGAAAAACCTCGTTATCTGATGGGCGTTGGAACACCCTCTAACATTATTGAAGCCGTTGCGAGAGGCATTGATTTCTTTGATTGTGTCATGCCTGCACGAAATGCCCGCCATGGAAAGCTTTACACCTGGGAAGGTGCATTAAACATTAAAAATGAAAAATACAAAACAGACGATCGTCCGATCGATCCGACGTGCAACTGCCCGGTATGCCGTTCGTTCTCTCGGGCATATCTTCGCCATTTGTTTACAGCAGGGGAGATGCTTGCGATGCGGCTGGCCGTTCTGCATAATTTGTATTTCTACAATGAGCTGACCACTCGAATTCGTATGGCTTTGGAGCAAGACAATTTTGCGAACTTCCGGGCCGATTATTCGAAAAAACTGGAATGCCGCATTTAAAATTGTAAAAAGGCTTGTTTTTTTGATATACACAAGCTATAATAACTCAAATCAACTTTTGGAGGTTATACCATGGAAGGCTTGACTACCCTCATTCCCCTTGTTCTGATTATTGCCGTATTTTATTTCTTCATGATTCGTCCCGAGAACAAGAAGAAAAAGCAGGCTGCCGAAATGCGCGCCAGTTTGAAGGTCGGCGATGTAATCACTACCATCGGCGGTGTGATTGGTACCATTTGCGCGGTTAAGGAAGAGACCATTGTGATCGAAACCGGCGCTGATCGCGTTCGCATCGAGTTCACCAAGTGGGCCATTTCCACCGTGGGCGCTCAGACCAACGACGGTGCTGCACAGAAGAAGAAATAATACATTTCTGTTATGAAACAAACCCTCCCTGCATAGGTTGTACAAACCGGGCAGGGAGGGTGTTTTATGCGTAAAAACGAGGAAGACCAAGCTGCAAAGCTGATTCAAACTATGGGAAGCGTTTTGCTAGGCGGAGTATTATCAATTGGTATAAGTTTTGTAGTTTTGTTTTTATGCTCCATTGGGATATCAAGCGGTTGGCTGAATAATCGTGCAATGATGCAGTATACGATTGGAAGCTGCGTGATTGGAAGCTTTAGCGGTGCAATGCTTTCTATCATACGTGTGCGCTCAAAAACGCTGATTATAGGACTAATAACATCGTGCATTCATTATTTGCTGATTTTGACGGTCGGTTTTTTGATGTTCCCGAGCATTTCGGTTGCCGAACACGGAGTGGTCATCGCAGCCGGGTGTCTTTCCGGCGGAGTTATTGCAGGTTTTCTGGGCGGGAAACCTAAGAAAAAAAGGCGAAAGTAATTGCAAAAACAAAAATAGGATGTTATAATACCGGTAATAACCACATAGGAGGGAATTTCTATGAAGCATACTAAGACTCTCAACGGCGCTACCTTGAAGAAGAGCGCTGCTCACGGCGGCTGCGGCGAGTGCCAGACTTCCTGCCAGTCTGCCTGCAAGACTTCTTGTACTGTCGCAAACCAGAAGTGTGAGAACAATAAGTAAGACTTAATGAGAGAGGGTGGGTAACTCCCACCCTTTTTCTATGTCAGAAGGAGTTTTTCCGTATGGTACATACTTTTACATCTTTGGGTGTTCGTGTCGCTGTGGATGTGAACAGCGGTGCAGTCCACGTTTTGGACAAGCCTGCCTATGATCTTTTGGCCTTTTTGAATGGACCTATGAGTGAATCCTGTTCGGATGAAATAGCTGCAAAGCTGCCTTATGATCGTGCTGTTATTGACGAAGCCTGGTCGGAGCTGCTGGAGCTGCAGCAGGAGGGTCTTCTGTTTACCGAGGACAACTATATTGATCCGGCTGCTGCAATGGCAATGCAGAAAGATGCGCCCGTCAAAGCATTGTGTCTGCACGTTTCTCATGACTGCAATTTGCGCTGTAAATACTGTTTTGCATCCACCGGCGACTTTGGTACCGGACATCGCATCAACATGGATGTTGAAACCGCAAAGGCTGCCATTGATTTTGTAATTGCCCGCTCCGGTACTCGCCGCAATATTGAGGTTGATTTCTTCGGCGGAGAACCCTTACTGGCAATGGATACTGTCAAAGCGACCGTTGAATATGCACGTTCCATCGAAAAGGAGCACGGAAAATGCTTCCGTTTTACCATGACGACAAACGGCATGCTGCTCAATGACGAGAATATTGAGTACATCAACCGCGAGATGTCCAATTGCGTTTTGTCCCTGGATGGTCGCCCCGAAGTGAATGATAATATGCGCATAACCCCTAAGGGAACCGGAAGCTACGATATCATCATGCCGAAATTCAAGAAGCTTGTGGAGGGGAGAGGGGATAAGGACTTTTATCTCAGAGGTACATTTACTCGTCACAATCTGGATTTTGCAGAAGATGTAATCCATATGGCAGACCAGGGCTTCCGTAGTGTTTCGGTGGAACCTGCAGTAGGCGAGCCCGGTTGTGAATGGGCGATCAGCGAAGAAGATCTCCCTGTTGTTAAGGCGGAATACGAAAAACTGGCCGAACAGCTGAAAGACAGAAAAGATGTGAACTTCTTCCATTTCAATGTTGATTTGGCACAGGGGCCGTGCGTGATCAAGCGTCTTCGCGGATGCGGAGCTGGCTGCGAATATGTTGCGGTCACTCCCGAGGGCTATATTTATCCCTGCCATCAGTTTGTAGGAAACCTGGATTACAAAATGGGCAACGTACACGATGGCTCGTTTGACATGGATATTGCCCGCCGATTTGCGGGTTTGAATGTGTACACCAGAGAAGAGTGCAAGGACTGCTGGGCGCGGTTCTACTGCAGCGGCGGCTGCAGCGCTTCCAATCTGCTTGTCAATGGTGACATAAAAAAACCAAATGCAGTTGGATGTGAGATGCAGCGCAAGCGTCTGGAATGCGCCATTGCAATGAAGGCAATTGAGGCCGGCATGGGGGAATAAAGCGTCAAGAATCAGGTTTTACACCCTGTAATCACTATTTTATCAATATATTGACGTCGAACTGCACTCGAACCACAATATACACCAAAACGAGGCTTGGGCTGTGACCCGAGTCTCGTTTTTTGTTTAACATGTTTACATAATGCAGTTAACATAAGAATATTACATAATTAAATATTTTTCACTTTTTTGTCTTTTTTGCTTGCCAAAGTTATCCGAAAAGGATATAGTATATTCACTCTCTTTTGGGAAGGTGCTTATCTGTAATGAATCAGCTTCGTTTGGGTTTTATTGGAGCCGGTAATATGGCTACCGCAATATTGGACGGCGTTGTTTCGAAACAGGTATTCCAGCCGGATCATATTATGATCTCCAATCCTCACTCTGACAAACTTGAACATCCCCGGGCATTAGGGGTTAGGGTCACCAACTCAAATAAAGAGGTTGCTTCGTTTTCGGATATCATTGTTTTGGCGGTTAAGCCCCAGATGTTTGACATTGTCATCGCTGAGATTCGTGATCAATGTATCGGGAAATGCCTTGTTTCCATTGCTGCCGGAATATCAACCGCATGGATCCGCGATCGAATTCCCGGCACCGCCGTCATTCGTGTTATGCCCAATACACCGCTTCAACTTGCATTGGGCGCAACCGCAGTTGCACAGGCACCCGGTGTTCCAAATGAACTGTTTCAATGTGTCTGCAATATTTTTTCCGCTGCCGGCTCGGTTGCAGTGATTCCGGAATTGCAGATGGATGATGTGATCCCTGTAAGCGGATCTTCTCCTGCGTTCTTTTTCCGTATGGCAGATATTATGGTGCGTTGGGCTCAGGAGCAGGGAATGGATCCCAAGGTTACGCTTGAATTAACAGCAATGGCAATGAAGGGCTCGGCTGAAATGCTGTTGTCTTCCGGAAAAACTGCGAGTGAGCTAACACGACAGGTTTGTTCGCCCGGAGGAACCACTTTGGCTGCGTTGTCCGCTTTTGATGATTGTGATTTTGACGGTTTGATTTATGAGGCAATGAATCGCTGTACCCGCCGGTCCAGAGAACTTGGAAAATAATTCTCAAAGTCTATTTTCTTTTTTCTTCTCATAGAGTATCCAGAGGTGAACTCTATGAGAAAGACTGTATTTAAATTTTTGGACTTGCCATCGAACGGAGTAACTGCTGCATTAATTGTAATTTCCATCGTTTTTTTAATCGGCGGTTTAGCCGGATGCATCCTTGCCGGCCGATCAGCAGGCGAAGGGGAAGCGGCATTAAGTGGTTATTTAGAAGGCTTTTTTCATGCAGCTTTATCTGGGGATATGTTCAAACCGGAGTTTGTTATGCTGCTTTGGAAATCGATTCGTTGGCCTTTGCTTGCCTATATTTTCGGATTTACACCCATTGGCTTGATCGGAATCCCGGTATTGTTTCTGGTTCGAGCATTTTTACTTTCGTTTTCAATTGCATCATTTTTTCATGTATTGGGCTTAAAAGGGTTACTCCTTGCATTTTCTGTTTTTGGATTATTCAGTCTGGTTTATCTTCCGATTTTATTTGTGTTAGGAATACAAAGTTTTTTAAAGTCGGGATCAATTATCGGTCGAATCACCGGCGAAACCAGACGTAATATACATTCAAGTCATTCGGATGTACTTTGTTGTTTGGTTTGTTTCGTATCGTTGCTTTTGTGTTGCTTCATTGAGTATTCAATCAGTCCGCTGATTCTTAAATCGATTGCTGAAATGTTGAATTATTAATATTTGGGAAGGGAGGAAGTGAATATGGACTATTTGGGCGGATATGAATCGTGGTTGGTTTCTGAAAAAAATGCTGCGGCCAATACACTCAGCTCATATTTGCGCGACATTCGCCAATTTCTCGCCTTCCTTTCATCTGTAAAAGTTAAGCCCGAAAAAGCCGATCAACAGGTTTTTGATCGATATGTAACATATTTAAATGCACAAGGAAAGTCTGATGCTACAATAACTCGGTCAGTTGCTTCGCTGAAGTCATTTTATACATATCTTCAGATTTCGCATTTCGTTTCGTTCAATCCGGCCAAAAACATTACTCCCGTAAAAACCGAGCGTAAACTTCCACAGATTTTAACCAGCAAAGAGGTGGATCTGTTTCTGGAGCAACCAAAATGCAGTGATCCAAAGGGGTATCGCGATAAAGCCATGCTTGAACTGCTTTATGCTACGGGAATTCGCGTGTCCGAATTGATTGGATTAAACCTGTATAATGTAAATCTTTCTGCCAGCATCATTCGTTGCGAAAGCCGCGGAAAAGAGCGCATGATCCCATTATATCCTTCTGCTGTCCGTGCGCTTGCAGAGTACATCGAGCGGATTCGGCCGCAGATGATCGAACGATCGGATGAACAGGCCTTATTTGTCAATTTAAATGGTCAAAGAATGACCCGACAGGGATTCTGGAAGATTATTAAGTACTATCAGGAAAAAGCCGGCATCCAGAAAGAGATCACGCCTCATACGCTGCGGCATTCTTTTGCGGCTCATTTGCTCGAAAACGGCGCCGATTTAAGATCAATTCAGGAAATGCTCGGACATGCCGATATATCTTCTACACAAATTTATACTCAAGTTGTTGGACAAAAACTGAAGGATGTTTATGCGAAAGCGCATCCAAGGGCATAAAGTAAATCGCCTTTACAGATATTGAAACATCTGTAAAGGCGATTTTTAATGTGATGAATTTATTTGCAGGCAATTAATTCGATCTCAATTTTGGAGCCGGCCGGAAGACCTACGACCTGAACACAGGAGCGTGCCGGGGGATTTTCCGGGAAGCGAGTAGCATAGATCCCATTAACAACGGGAAAATCGGCTAAATCAACCAAAAAGACGGTTGTTTTAATTACATTGGAAAAAGTCATATTGTTGGCAGCAAGTACAGCTTCTAAGTTTTTCATAACCTGTTCAGTCTGTTCTTCAATGTTTTCGCCTGCCAGCTTTCCGGTTGCAGGATCCAAAGCGATTTGTCCGGATGTAAACATAAAATCTCCGGCAGTAATTGCGTGAGAGTAGGGACCGATAGCAGCAGGTGCATCAAGTGCGGTAATGACAGTTTTCAAAAAAACAACTCCTTTGTTTTGTCTTGTGTTCCATTATAGCGTCCGGAAGAAAAAAAGCAAGCAGCAGTGTTGCGAAGACTCTTTTGCCGTGGTAAAATAAATAATTGATAGGGGGGGAGAAGTTGATTATTCTTGGAATTGACCCTGGGTATGCCATTGTAGGCTTTGGGTTGCTTCAAAGCGAACGTGGCGGCCAGTCCCTCCTGGCTTGTGGCGCTATCAATACTCCGGCCAACCTTCCGTTATCCAAGCGACTGCTGCAGATCGCAGATGACTTGGATGAATTGATTCGACAATTTAAACCGGATGTTATGGCAGTTGAACGCCTGTATTTCGGAAATAATGTTACTACAGGAATTGGTGTTGCACAGGCTCGCGGTGTTATTTTGATGACCGCTGAACGGCATAATGTGCCGATTTTTGAATACGATCCTTCTCAGGTAAAATCGGCCGTTGTCGGCTACGGAAAGGCCGAAAAACATCAGGTTATGGATATGACAAAACGACTTCTCAATTTGAAGTCCGTTCCCAAGCCGGATGATGCAGCCGATGCTGTAGCAATTGCTCTTTGTCATGCGCGCAGCTCCACATCATTACTGAACAGAGGTTAACTATGTTTTATTATTTGTACGGAACACTTGAGCATATCGGACCCAATCTTGCTGTTGTTGACTGTGGCGGAGTCGGCTATGCTTGTAAAACTACAAATTACACCCTTGCATCTTTAAAGCGCGGCGAAAAGGCTAAGCTTTATACATATCTCCATGTTCGAGAAGAAATTTTTGAGCTATACGGCTTTGCATCAGAGAATGAGTTAAATTGTTTTCAGATGTTGATCGGGGTTTCCGGTGTTGGTCCCAAAGCCGCATTGGCAATCCTTTCCTCTGTTTCGCCGGAACGACTGGCAACTGCAATTATTACCGGCGATGAAAAGGCTCTGACCGGCGCTCCCGGCGTAGGCAAGAAAATTGCTCAGCGCGTCATTCTTGAATTAAAGGACAAACTTGCCAAGGGACAGCTGAACCGCGCGGCAGGGGAGAGCTACGGCGGCACCGGAGTGACGGTAATTCCAGAAAATAAAGCAAGTGAAGCGGGAGCAGCTTTGGCTGTGCTTGGTTATGGTCCTGCCGAAATAAACGAAGCCTTGAAGGGAATCCCGATGGATGACCTTTCTCTTGAAGCAGTAATTAAGCAGGCTTTGAAAAAAATGGTTAAATAACGATATATAATGCGACATGCAGTCCGAAGGAGATAACTGAATGAGCATTGATTTTTCTGATTACAGTGGCTTCGAGCGTGAAGAACCACTTGTTACGACATCCCTTACCAAAGATGATGAAAATGAGGGATCTTTGCGCCCGCAAACCCTAAATGAATACATCGGACAGCAGAAGGCAAAAAGTAATTTGGAGATTTTTATTCAGGCTGCGAAAATGCGCAATGAACCGTTAGATCATGTTCTTCTGCACGGCCCTCCGGGTTTGGGTAAAACCACACTCAGCGGCATTATTGCCAATGAAATGGGCGTAAATATCCGCATCACATCCGGCCCGGCTATTGAAAAGCCGGGTGATCTGGCTGCGCTTCTTACGAATCTGAATGAAAATGACATTCTCTTTGTGGATGAGATCCACCGTTTGAATCGACAGGTGGAAGAGATCCTTTACCCGGCTATGGAGGACTATGCCATTGATATCATCATCGGAAAAGGGCCCTCAGCCAACTCAATTCGTTTGGATTTACCCAAATTTACTCTGATTGGTGCGACCACTCGTGCAGGCCAACTTTCCGCACCGCTGCGCGATCGTTTCGGCGTAACATTAAGATTGGAACTCTATACGACCGAGGAACTTGCGATGATCGTAAAGCGAAGTGCAGGTATTCTAAATGTTCCGATTGAAGAAGCAGGGGCGATTGAAATTGCACGCCGTTCCCGCGGTACGCCCCGAATTGCCAATCGGATGCTTCGTCGTGTCCGTGATTTTGCGCAGGTTATGGCAGGCGGTGTCATCACAAAAGAAGTTGCAGATCGCGCTCTATCTGCTCTCGAAGTGGATTATCTCGGTTTGGATGCAGTGGATCGCCGTATGCTGACCAGCATTATTGAAAACTACGGTGGAGGACCTGTTGGCCTTGATACTCTCGCTGCAACGATCAACGAGGAATCGGTTACATTGGAAGATGTTTACGAACCTTATTTAATGCAAATCGGTTTCCTAACACGCACTCCAAGGGGCCGATGTGTTACGCGAAAGGTCTATGAGCACCTGGGTATTACCGTTCCAGGTGGTTCAGGAATGGATCAGCTTAGCTTTTAAATCCATAGCCGTCTTTGATCCGCTAAGTATTTATCTTGAGTGACTATATGAGGTGAATTTTATGGGAAAACTGTTCGGAACTGACGGTATCCGCGGTGTTGTGAACAAGGGATTGGACGCTGAACTTGCTTACAAAGTAGGTCTTGCAGCTGCAAAGGTTCTGGCCGAAGAAAAAACGGACGGAAAGCCCCTGTTTACCATCGGTAAAGATACCCGTATTTCCTGTGATCTTTTAAAAGGTGCACTGATTGCCGGACTTTGTTCCGCCGGTGCGGATGTGCTGGACCTGGGCACGATTCCTACTCCGGGTGTGGCTTGGGTAACGGTTGACTCCGGCGCTGACGCCGGCATTGTTATTTCCGCTTCTCACAATCCCTTTGAACATAACGGTATTAAGATTTTTAATGGTCGGGGCTTTAAGCTGTCCGATGAACTGGAAGAAAGAATTGAAGCAGTTATTCTTTCCGGTGCAGTCGATGTGCCTCGCAAAACACATGGTGAAATTGGCCAGGTACATTTTGTTGCGCCCAAAGCCAGTGAAGATTATATTGATCATTTGGCCGCTACGATCACAAGCGATCTGTCTGGTTTCCGCATCCTTGTGGATTGTGCAAACGGCGCTGCTTCTGCAACCGCAGCCCGTCTGTTTGATCGGTTCCCCAAGCTGCAAACAGACGTAATCAATGCTGATCCCGACGGTGTTAATATTAACACCAACTGCGGTTCCACTCACCTTGATGTTTTGGCTGCTATGGTGAAAGCGGGTGGATATGATTTGGGCATCGCTTTTGACGGCGATGCTGATCGCTGTCTTGCAGTCGATGAAACCGGCGAGGAAATTGACGGCGATCAGATCATGGCCATTTGTGGTCTCAGTTTGATGAATGAGGGACGTCTGCCCGGCAATGCAATTGTAGCAACTGTTATGTCCAATCTTGGCTTACGCCTGTTTGCCAAGGATCATGGCATGGAATTTCTTGCCACTAGCGTTGGTGACCGCTATGTTCTTGAAAAGATGGAGGAATGTGGTTACGCCTTGGGTGGCGAACAGTCCGGTCATATGATTTTCCGGGAATATGCCACTACCGGTGACGGTGAATTGACTGCATTACAAGTGCTTCAGGTGCTGCATAAATCCGGCATGAAAGCATCTGAACTGTTTTCACAATGCAAGAAGTATCCGCAATATTTAATTAACGTGCCTGTAACTGACAACGATATGAAAAAGAAGATCATGTCGAACCCTGAGCTGAATGATGTGGTCAGCAGGGAGGAGGCTTCGTTGGCCGGCGAAGGTCGTGTACTGATTCGCCCTTCCGGCACCGAAGCGTTGATTCGCGTTATGGTTGAAGGCAAGGATCCCGTTCTGGCCGAGACCTGTGCAAAAAATCTGGCAAATTTCATAAAAAGTATCTGATTTTTGCAAAATAAATTTCATGAACTATTGACAATTAGACAAGTTTGTAGTTATAATACCCAAAGGAGTTTCCTAAATGGAGCATCTTTTGTCGCAGAACAACACAATATCGGATGAAGAACTTTGTTTCAGAGTTACTTCCGGTGATCGTATCGCTGAGGAGATCCTTGTCATGCGGTACAATCGACTGGTGCGTGTTTGTGCCCGACCTTTCTTTCTGGCCGGAGGCGACAGCGAAGATTTGATTCAGGAAGGAATGCTCGGTCTGCTTTCCGCAGTTCGCTCCTATCAAACCAACAAGGCGGCTTCTTTTCGAACCTATGCCGAAATTTGCATTAAAAGCCGTTTGATTTCAGCGATACGAGCAGCATCCAGCGGAAAACATTCACCATTAAATAGTTATATTTCATTCGAAACCCCCTCTTTTGACGGAATTGTCGATTTCTCCTCAGCCACTGCCGTTGGTATGCCGCAGGCCAACCCTGAAGACATGTTGATCAGCAGGGAAGAGCTGCAAGAACATCTGGACACTGCCAAAGGTCAATTATCCGGTTTCGAAGCAAAAATCCTGAGTTATTATTTAGACGGTCTTTCTTATCAGGAGATCGCTGCTCAGGTCAATCGGTCCCCGAAATCGGTGGACAACGCTGTCCAGCGCATCCGACGCAAGTTGGCACAGCACTTTACTTCCGGCGAATTCAGCAAAGGCTGAACGCAATATTTTTATCCCAGCATTGTCTGTGTTTTTCCGGACCTGGGAAGTCAAAGAGAGGGTATTTGCAATGTACGAAGACAAGACTCTGGTATGCAAAGAATGTGGTCAGGAGTTCGTGTTCACCGCTGGTGAGCAGGAGTTCTACGCCGAGCGCGGGTTCCAGAACGAGCCCCAGCGCTGCAAGGCTTGCCGTGACGCTCGCAAGGCTGCTGCTCGTGGCCCCCGTGAGTATTTCACCGCTACCTGCGCTGCATGCGGCGGCGAGGCTAAGGTTCCCTTCG
>JAZOBG010000074.1:0-23784 GCA_045595865.1 Oscillospiraceae bacterium | reverse complement strand
GGTGGGCTCGGTGATGCCGCGCTCGGTACCGGCCAGCTTTGCGGTGAAACCGGAAAGGAAGTAGTACTGAGCCTGCTCGGGAGTCAGGATGGAGACGGGAGGCAGAACGCCGAAAGCGTCAGCGGACAGGAAGATCACGTTCTTGGCAGCGGGAGCGGGGGAGATGGGGCGAACGATGTTCTTGATGTGGGTGATGGGATAGGAAACGCGGGTGTTCTCAGTGACGGAATCGTCAGCGAAATCGCACTTGCCGTTTTCATCGACAGTAACATTCTCCAACAGAGCGTTGCGCTTGATGGCGTTGTAGATGTCGGGCTCGGAGTCCTTATCCAGATTGATAACCTTGGCATAGCAGCCGCCCTCGAAGTTGAACACGCCGTTGTCGTCCCAGCCGTGCTCGTCATCGCCGATCAGCAGACGCTTGGGGTCGGTGGACAGGGTGGTCTTGCCGGTACCGGACAGGCCGAAGAACAGAGCGGTATTCTCGTTGTTCATATCGGTGTTGGCGGAACAGTGCATGGAAGCCATGCCGTTCAGGGGCAGATAGTAGTTCATCATGGAGAACATGCCCTCCTTCATCTCGCCGCCGTACCAAGTGTTCAGGATGACCTGCTCACGGGAGGTCAGGTTGAAGACAACAGCAGTCTCGGAGTTCAGACCCAGCTCCTTGTAGTTCTCAACCTTGGCCTTGGCAGCGTTGTAAACCACGAAATCGGGCTCAAAATTCTCCAGTTCCTCAGCAGTGGGAACAATGAACATATTCTTGACAAAGTGAGCCTGCCATGCCACTTCCATGATGAAACGGACGGCCATGCGGGAGTCTTTGTTGGCGCCGCAGAAAGCATCCATGACATACAGCTTCTTGTTGGAGAGCTGCTTGATGGCCTGCTCCTTGCAGCTTTCCCAAGCTTCCTTGGAAGCGGGCTTGTTGTCATTGGCAAACTCGGGAGAGGTCCACCACACGGTGTCCTTGGAGACATCGTCCATAACAATGAACTTGTCCTTAGGAGAACGGCCGGTATAAACACCGGTCATAACGTTGACAGCGTCCAGCTCAGAAAGCTGACCCTTGTCAAAGCCTTCCAGTTCGGGCTTCATTTCTTCCTCAAACAGGACTTCGTAGGAGGGGTTGTGCAGGATCTCAGTAGTGCCAACAATACCGTACTTGCTCAAATCGATCTGGGGCATGATACCTTACCTCTTTTCAAAATATAATAATTTCTTATCACGCAAAATTCAGTTTGGGCCGCGAAATCAATCTTCGTTGTCCCAGTTATGATAAACATGCTGAACATCGTCGTTCTCTTCCAGCAGGTCGATCAGCTTTTCCATGTTCTTGATGTCATCGGGATCATCCAGCTTAACGTAGGTCTGGGGAACCATCTCCACGGCTGCAGACAGGAAGGTGTAGCCCTTGTTCTGCAGAGTCTCCAGCACGGAGCCAAAGTCCTCGGGAGCGGTGGTGATCTCAAAAACATCCTCGTCAGGCTCAAAGTCGGCGGCACCGGCTTCCAGAGCATCCATCATGACGGTGTCTTCGTCCAGATCCTCGCTCTCCATGACCAGAACACCCTTCTGATCAAAAGACCAGGACACGCAGCCGGTGGCACCCAGGCCCTTTCCATACTTATCCAGCAGATGACGGACTTCCGGTGCGGTGCGATTACGGTTATCGGTCAGTGCCTCAATGATCACGGCAACGCCGGAGGGTCCGTAACCTTCATAAGTAACATTTTCGTAGTTGTCGGTGTTGCCTGCGCCAAGCGCCTTTTCGATGGTGCGCTTGATGTTATCGTTGGGCATATTGACAGCTTTAGCTTTGGCAATTACGGTAGCCAGACGGGAATTGTTTGCAGGATCGCCGCTTCCGCCCTGCTTAACAGCCACGATAATCTCTCGTGCCACTTTGGTAAAGGCCTGAGAACGCTTTGCATCCATTGCACCTTTGGTTTTCTGAATATTATGCCATTTGGAATGACCGGACATGATATCCTTCCCTTCTCTTGTTGTTATGAAAATCAATTTACTTTATCACAAAATATGAAAAAATACAAGGGTTAGAGGTAATTAAAAACCTCTTTGTGCTTTGAGAGCAAAACTTCCGCCTGTGGAAAGCCGGTTTTCAGCCAATCTACCAAAACGGGGCACACTAAATTCTCAGTAGGATAGTGACCGGCATCGATCAAATTCAATCCAAGCACCTTCGCATCCAGAAAACCGTCGTATTTCACATCGGCAGTCACAAAGGTATCACAGCCTGCTTTAACCACATCTTTGATGGAACCGGAGCAGCTTCCACCGCCCACAGCAACTTTATGAACAGGCCGACCTGTGTCCACATAACGGACGCCGTTTGAACCGAGTTTTTCCTTCACCCCAGCCGCAAACTCAACCAGAGGAAGAGACTCTCCGGGCAGAATGCCGATTTGTTCAATTCCATAAGGTGTTCCATCGGTGTAAACACCATAGGTTTTCAGCAACTGAGTGTCCTGAAGTCCCAACGCAACGGCAAGACAGTCGTTGACGCCGCCTTTCGCTGCATCCAGATTGGTATGCGCACAAACAGCAGCAATGTCATTGGTGATTAACGCAAGTAATTTGCGGCCGAGAATGGTTTCGTCGGTTACCGACTTTGCCCCCTCCCAGATAACCGGATGATGCGATACGATCAGGTCAGCCCGAAGTTCAGCTGCTTCGTTGGCCACTGCCTCGGTAATATCCAGCGCAACCAGAATACGCTTTACTTGTTTTTCACTTCGTCCGACCAGAAAACCGGCGTTGTCAAACCCAAGTTGAGAATAAAACGGAGCCTTTTTATCCAAATAATGATAAATCTCTTTTACTGTTGCCATGCGCTCCATTCCTCCTTCATCTCATTCAAACCGGATAATACCAACTCAAGTTGCTGAATAACCTCTGCGTTGGGACAGGCTGCAGAACGCTGCCCGACCAAAGCCTTATTAATCTTCCCGGAAATATGATCCAGAAATTCTCCGCGTAAGGAATCAATGTGCTGTTTACCAGCCCAAAGTTCCGCCTGAGTCAACGGCTCCATCTCCCCAGGTCTTACCAAAAGAACAACGTAAAGCTTATCTCCTTCACGCACAATTTGTTCCTTCTGGATGTTGTATCCGTTCTCAAATAACCATTGACGAAGGTCCGGCTGAGATGTCATGGGCTGAAGCAGCAGTGTCATCTCCGGTTTTTTCGTCCAAGGCGCCTGTCCAAGTATATGAGCAATGGTATCACCGCCCATACCTGCGATCGCAACAACGGACACCTCCCCCTCCTGTATGGCCGTCAAGCCATCACAAAGGCGAAAATCAACTTGCTCTTCCACTGAATATTTTCGCGCTGTTTCGCGGGCACGCTCCAACGGGCCTTGATTGATATCAGCTGCAATTGCTTTTTCAATTATACCGTTCAGTAAAAGCCAGGTGGGCAGATAAGCATGATCCGTTCCGATATCTGCAAAAGCTGCACCATGCGGCACAAGCTCTGCAATAGCGCGCAAACGAGGTGTTAATTCCATGGTAACCTCCAAGTTTCTCAAAAAAGGAGCGGCATAGCCGCTCCTTTTTCAAATTCTGTAATTACTCGCCGGCGATGCTGTTCAGCTTCTCCAGAAGATCATTCACATCAACACCGTGGACCATGCAGGCTTCCTCAACAGTTTCACCGCGGGCAGAGGGGCAGCCCAGACAGTGCATACCGATCGCCAGGAAGTAGGGAGCGGTCTCGGGCGCGATGTCCAGAATATCACCAATGATGGTGTCTTTGGTAATCTTAGCCATGGTTCAAAAACCTCCAAAAATTCGATATATCAGTATTATAACCGAATATTACCGGGAAATCAAGCCTTGCCGTCACAGCCCAGAACGTGGATCAGCTTGTGCTTCACCATCTCCTTGATGGCGGAGCGGGCGGGCTTCAGGTACTCACGGGGGTCAAACTTCGAGGGGTTCTCGGCAAAGAACTGACGGACGGTGCCAGTCATGGCCAGACGCAGGTCGGAGTCGATGTTGATCTTACAAACAGACAGAGAGGCAGCCTTGCGCAACTGTTCCTCGGGCACACCAACTGCATTGGGCATGCTGCCGCCGTTCTCGTTGATCATCTTCACGAAGTTCTGAGGAACCGAAGAGGAACCGTGCAGAACGATGGGGAAATTGGGCAGACGCTTGGAAACTTCCTCCAGAATGTCAAAACGCAGCGGAGGAGGAACCAGAATACCCTGCTCATTGACAGTACACTGCTCGGGAGTGAACTTGTAAGCGCCGTGGCTGGTGCCGATGGCGATGGCCAGGGAGTCACAGCCGGTTCGGGAGACAAACTCTTCCACTTCTTCGGGACGGGTGTAGGAGGAATCCTCTGCAGACACACAAACTTCATCTTCCACGCCGGCCAGAGAGCCAAGTTCTGCTTCGACAACGACACCGTGGTCATGAGCATATTCGACCACCTTACGGGTGATCTCAATATTCTCCTCAAAAGGCTTGCTGCTGGCATCGATCATAACAGAGGTAAAACCGCCGTCAATGCAGCTCTTGCAAGTCTCAAAGCTGTCGCCGTGGTCCAAATGAAGCACGATGGGCAGACCGGTCTCGATGACAGCAGCTTCCACCAGCTTCATCAAATAGGTGTGATTTGCGTATGCACGGGCACCCTTGGACACCTGCAGAATCAGAGGGGCATTTACTTCAGCAGCAGCTTCGGTAATACCCTGAACGATCTCCATATTGTTGACGTTGAAAGCACCGATAGCATAGCCGCCGTCGTAAGCTTTCTGGAACATTTCTTTAGAAGTAACCAGAGGCATAACAGGACATCTCCTTTATTTTCATTGATGAAAATATTTTACCATTATGCATTGAAAAAAGCAAGCGTTCATGTTATGATTACGGAAGCATATTTTATATTTTTTATTCGGAGGTCTTTTCTTATGAGCCAGTTAAAGGGTACTTGTATTATTGGCCAGTCCGGCGGTCCCACTGCCGTAATCAACGCCAGTGCACAGGGCGTTATCCAAGCTGCACTGGAGAACGAAAATATTACTCGCGTTCTTGGCGCCGCCCACGGCATCAAGGGCGTTTTAGACGACAAACTGTACGATATGGGTCAGGAAGATCCTGCCGAGCTGGATCTGCTGCAGTATACCCCCTCCTCTGCTCTGGGATCCTGCCGTTATAAGCTGGCTGACCCCGACAAGGACGACACTGACTACAAGCGCATTCTTGAGATTTTCCAGAAGTATGATGTTCGCTACTTCTTCTACAACGGCGGCAACGACTCCATGGATACCTGCAATAAGATTTCCAAGTACATGCAGAAGGTCGGTTATGAGGGCCGTGTCATGGGCGTCCCCAAGACCATCGACAACGATCTGTTCGGTACCGACCACTGCCCCGGCTTTGCCTCTGCCGCCAAGTACATTGCCACCTCCTGCGCTGAAGTTTGGCAGGATTGCCACGTGTACGACACCGGCATGGTTACCATCATCGAGATCATGGGCCGTCATGCCGGCTGGCTGGCGGGCTCTGCCGCGCTGGCTTCTCTGACCGGCTGTGGCCCCGATCTGGTCTATCTGCCCGAAACCGATTTTGACATGGATCAGTTCCTGGCTGATGTATCAGACATCTACAACCGTACCGGCAACTGCATGGTCGCCGTGTCCGAGGGTATTCACTACGCCGATGGCCGTTTTGTTTCCGAGGCTGAGACTTCGGCCACTGACGGTTTTGGTCATGCCCAATTGGGTGGCCTTGCCATGATGCTGGCTGAAACCGTTAAGGCTAAGACCGGCGCCAAAGTACGCGGCATCGAGCTGTCCCTGCTGCAGCGCTGCGGCGCACACCTGGCATCCCTGACCGATATCGAGGAAGCCAAGATGGCAGGCCGTACCGCTGTAGAGCAGGCCGTTGCCGGCGATACCGATAAGATGGTCGCCTTTGCCTGCACCCGTGAAAACGGAAAGTACACCTGCCAGCCCAAGCTGATCGGTCTGACCGAGGTTGCCAATGTAGAAAAGAAGGTCCCCCGCGAGTGGATCAATGCCGCAGGTAACGGTGTTGAACAGCCTTTTATCGATTATGTTCTGCCTCTGATTCAGGGCGAATCCGCTTCTCCCAAGGAAAATTCTCTCCCCCGCTTCGCCAAGCTGAAAAAGGTTCTTACCGTAGATATGTAATTTTTACACATCGGCTTCCGGATTCGGAAGCCGATGTGTTTTTTACATTAAATTTTGCTTGACAAAATATTCTGAATATGGTAATCTTCGCTTAGTTAGTTGCGACTAACCAAGCGCGTGTGAATCGGCAGATGAATCCCTCTCCTTCTCCTCCCGCATACTATTTCTTGTTTTGCTGTCTGGGGGTGTTTGACAGCACAAGATAAAATGTTCTGCAGCTGCCACTGCAATACTCCTGCCTCATTCACTCGTCTTCCTCTTTGACCTTTCTTTGTTTTGCAAAAAAGGAGCCGTTTCCGGCTCCTTTTTTGCTGTTCAGCACGAGCAATCTTTAAAGTTATCTCCCGAACATATACAATTCGGCGGGAAGAATTCGTCCACCGGGAACCGAACCTTACGAAACACCTCACACGGATCCTCATCCCCTCCGCCGCAGCTGCACTCTTTATCCGGCATGCAGTAATCATAGGCCGGCATAAGCAACTGAGTATCCCGTTCCAAACGAATGATGGAAAACTGGCCCAATGTCACGTATACGCGCTTTCCTTCGCTCCCAAAAGAAAGGTCGCAGCCAAAGCAGGCACAAACTCCGGGCGGCACATCGGTCAATTCCCCTGCTTCTCCGGAGCGGCATTCGCAGACATCGACCAATTTTGTACTTAACACAATTGGATCGACCGCCTCAACAACCGCGGTTGGCAAATTGTTTTTTGCAAAGTTTTTTTCCTCAACTCCGTCATAGTTTGATGCAGAATTGAAAATCTTTGCTGATCCTTCGCTGCCAAACAGGATCACCCTCTTTTCAAAGACACAAAGTCCGCAAATCTCCACCGGGCGTACCGCGCCAACAAACGCATCTGCGGTTACCCGGTAAAAATATCGAACGTCGACCGTAAAAAATCCCCGGTTAAAACCAACAGGTTCAACATCAATGTACACATGCAGCAGTTCGGCCTTTCCTGCTCTCACACTAATCGCGCGCTCCAGAACAATTTGAGACTGCTGTGTGGGATAAAACCGAAGATCTTCCACACAGTCCTTATCCCTGCAGGAATCAAAGATTTTTTTCGTGTGTATACACACGGCCTCGCGGATACAAGCAGTATCGCCGACCGGGCCGGGCATTACTTTATCGGGCATTGTAATACCTCCCTAACAATGAAATTCTGGTGGATTTCTTACCATCCCATTCTATGGTTTCGTCATTCTTTTGTGCAGATAACTTTTTTCACAAGGCAGTTTTGTCACATTTCACATTGTTTTTTGGTATCAAATAAGTTACAATATGGTTACAATATTTACAAATTGGCAACAAGGAGTGCATTATTGATATGATCAAGCGTATCTCCTGTCTGTTCCTTTGCTTGCTTTTGATATGCAGCATTTGGGCACAGCAGGTTATTGCTGCAGGTAATGAAGTCGAGGTTCCCGCAACAACCGATCACATCCCTGTCGAAGAACAAAGTGCCGAAGAACAAACGGTTGAAGAGCAAGCTGTCGAAGCCGAATCGGTCGTACCTGCTCTTTATGTTGACGGCAAAATCGTCGAGCGTTCCGGTTTGCTTTACCGCGAAGGCATCCCTTATGTTTCTATCCGTTATGTAGCATCGGCCTTCTGTCCCGATGCGGTCGTCACCTGGACCGGTGAGTATGCAACCATCACCACCGACAAACTTTCCATTGTCGTGCATCCGGATCACAATTATGTAATTGCAAACGACCGTTATTTATATATGCCTGAAGGCGCTGTTCTCAAAAGCGGAGTCCTTCGAATTCCCGCAGAAATGATCGCAAGGATTTTTTGTGCCGAGTATTCTCTGGACTCTGAAACAATGAACGTTTTCCTTACCAGCGGAACCGAAACTCTTGTTTCCGGCGATGAATTCTATGATAAGGATGATCTGTATTGGTTGTCTCACATCATCTACGCCGAAAGCGGAAATCAGCCTTTGGAAGGCAAAATTGCTGTTGGTAACGTAGTCATGAACCGCGCAGCAAATCCTATTTTCCCGAACTCCATTTATGGTGTTATTTTTCAAAAGAACCAATTTTCTCCTGTTAAAAATGGTACCATCAATTTAACGCCGAACGAGGAAAGCGTTCTTGCCGCAAAACTCTGTCTGGACGGTGCTGTCGTACTCTCTGATGCACTTTGGTTCAACAGCGCCAACCGCAGTTCCTGGGCCTCAAAGCACAAAACCTATATCACCACAATCGGCGGACACGCATTTTACGCATAAAATAACCCCTTCGGCAGCACCTTTGCCGAAGGGGTTATTTCTTACGCGTTAATTGAATGTAACTTCATTACCCAGAGGAATGATGTTTACATAGCTTGTTCCCATTCCAAGAGACAGCGGCCGACCGTCCTGAGTCGTATAGACCAGCGGAGAATTCAGCCCGGCCTTACTCCAAAGGATCGGGACCACTTTTCCTCCGCAAGCGAACCATCCTTCACCCTGAGTGAGATCAACCGTAATGCGCCCGGCAGTGTCACCGGGAATTACCGAACAATCGGTTTTTAGCACCAGAACATTGGTCACACAAACCTGTTCGCCCGTATTGCCGTCAACATATGCACTGCCAAATTCTTCTATACGGTATTTCCCAAGCGTTTCGTCGTATGTAAATACGCCTGTTTTGTAGTTCGAAAAGGGTACAACGATTTCCGTTGCATCGGTTCCGTTTGCAGGTGTTCCGTTTTCAACAAACTGAACATTATAGGAGTAGTTTTCCTCGTGTTCCTTCCGGAAACTGTACTTCGGGAACAATTCCTGGATCTTATCGCCCGAGGTAACTACAGTATGCTCTCTGCTCATCATGGCAAGACGTCCGGAATCGCGCCAGAACAAACTGCCCTCATAAGGTCCATTCACGCAATCCAAAGCGGTCACATTCCATTCGGAGATTTTATTATAGGCATCCGGGCTTCCGCCGGCATGCAGAAAAACTGCATCATGTCCCAATGCGAGTTCCACATAATAGGTACGGGCAGAGCGAACCGAACCGATTTTGCCCACTCCTTCTACACTCTGATAAACAGCAAGCATTCGGGTAATACCGCCCTCAGCAAGAACCTCATATATAATATCAGCCTGAGAAACACCTTGCTGCGGAAGCGCCGCTTTCAGATTGTTTATCATTACCGCAACAGGGCGGTCGTTGATATATTCTTCACTTATAGGAAGTCCGGTCAGCGGATTAAGGAATTCTTCCTTCTTCTCCGGTTCCGGTTCAGGTTCGGGCTCAACCACGGGATCAGTAGTCTGAGTAACATCAGGAGTAGGATCAGGCTGAACCAGCGTGGGACTTGGAGCAGGTGTATTTTGCTGTGTATTTTGAGGATCTTCATTCCCGGCAATGTTATTGCTGCAAGCAGTCAACAATAGCATAAAAACAAGGATGAAAGAAATTGCTCTTCTTTTCATTTTCAAACCTCCTGTGTCTCTTTTCAATTAGGATACTGCCATCATGCAAGAATTGTCAAGGAATTCCTTCCAACTAAATTATCCCAACTTAATAAAATTAGCACAAATCAATCTTGCTCTGAGTTTTAATTTGGATTATAATAAATGAATATTCCAATGAAAGGGGGAAGTGCTTTATGCCGCGCTATGGTTATATCCGTGACAAACTGGATGTTAAAGTGCTTGTACTCTACCTTACTTCCCGCACGGCCGCATCCATCGACTTTCCCACCCTGACCGACCTTTCCATGTGCGATGAGGGTGTGGACTATTTTATGTTTTCTGAGGCCGTCTCCGATTTGATTGAATCCGGTCACCTTTTGTTGGCAGAGCAGCGCTATTCAATCACCGAAAAAGGCCGAAAAATCTGCTCCATCTGTGAAAATGACCTTCCTGCCTCGATTCGGCAGAAATGCGACCGAAATCTGGCAGTGCTAAACGCACGTCTGCGTCAGGAAGCTCAAATTCGAACTGAAATCAATCCACGTGCAAATAATGACGGATTTACCATTCGTCTTGTTCTGGACGATAACGACGGCAATTTAATGACTGTAGAGCTATATTCCCCCACTGAAGAGCAGGCAACCAAGCTTGCCACCGCATTCCGCAATTGCCCTGAGCGTATCTACCGATCTCTCGTCTCCGCACTGAACGAAGCATCTGAAATGAAAGACTGATCCCCAAAGGAGCAACCTTATGTCCATCGAAGTTGTTCAAGCTTATTTTAAACAGCTTGGAATCGAAAACCGGGTACTGGAATTTCCCGTTTCCTCTGCCACGGTGGAGCTAGCAGCGCAAGCACTGAACTGCGAACCGGCGCGCATTGCAAAAACACTGTCGTTTAAGGTGAACGATGCTCCCGTTCTGATTGTCGCCGCAGGTGATGCCAAAGTTGACAACAGCAGATTCAAAGGATTCTTTCACACCAAAGCTAAAATGCTGACAGCCGAAGAAGCGGTTGAGTTGATCGGACATGCTGTCGGCGGCGTTTGTCCCTTTGCGGTCAAAGAAGGAGTCACTGTTTATCTTGATGAATCTCTGAAGCGTTTTGAAACCGTCTTTCCTGCCTGCGGCAGTGCAAACAGCGCCAATGAGCTGACCATTCCGGAGCTTGAAAAATATTCTTGTTTACAGGAATGGGTCGATATATGCAAAGGTTGGCGAGAAGAAACAAAATAAAGAAAAAAGGAGACCCGATTCGTAAGATTCTTGCGAATCAGGTTTCCTTTTTTACATCAGGGGCGCAAAGACACGCAATAAGCCACGTAAAATTCGCTTGCGCAACGGACTGGCCTTGCACTCCTCTAGGGTCACCTCTTGAGAAACCGCCTGTGTTGCAAGAAAATCTTTTTTGATGTCCGGCACCGATGGGGTGTCATACAGCATAACGCCATCCTCGAAGTGCAAAAACATACTGCGGTAATCCATGTTGACAGTACCAACTGTGCCAAATCGATCGTCCGCTGCAAAGATTTTTGCATGAACGAACCCCGGCGTATATTCAAAGATCTTTACGCCGGCCTCCAGCAACGGCAGATAGTGCGCACGTGTAACCTCAAATATGACTTTTTTATCCGGAATATGCGGAGTAATAATTCGCACATCCACTCCTGCTTTGGCCGCGGAAGAAAGGGCGCTAACTGTGGTATGGTCAATGATCAAATAAGGCGTTGTTAAATAAACATAGCGCTTTGCCTTATTGATCAAATTCAGATACACCGTCTCCCCCACCGGTTCATCATCCAAAGGACTGTCACCGTATGGCTGTACAAATCCGGTGCCTCTGCACGACTCAAACTCCGGACGAAATGTCTTGAATTCTTCCTTTGTCCCGGCCGCAAAGTTCCACATATTCAGGAACATCACCGTGAAACTCCATACTGCTTCACCGCGCAGTAAAATCGCTGTATCCTTCCAGTGCCCAAAGCGTTCCTTCGCGTTGATATATTCGTCAGCAAGGTTGGTTCCGCCGGTATAAGCAACTTTTCCGTCAATCACCAAAATCTTACGGTGATCGCGGTTGTTCATGCGCACCGAGAGAACAGGAAGAAATGGGTTGAACACGCAGCACTTGATTCCTTTTTTCTTTAACACCTTCGCGTAATCGCGCGGCAAGGTAAACATACAGCCCATGTCGTCGTACAAAACACGAACTTCTATTCCTGCTGCAGCTTTTTCTTCAAGAATTTCAAGCACGGAATCCCACATTTTTCCCGGCTCAATAATAAAAAACTCCAGAAAAATATACTTTTCTGCTTTTTTTAACTCACAAAGAATGCTTTCAAACTGATTCTCTCCCAGAGGAAAGTACTCGGTCTCAGTATTGCCGTATACCGGACACAGCGCATTACGTTCAATGTAACTCGCCATAATTCTCGCGTCTTCTCCCTCCAAATCGACGAAAGAATCTGACCGGCAGGAACTTTTCAGTTCTTGTTCCATCACATCATTCATGCTCTGCATTTTGCGGCGTGTCCGCTTCGAAAGCCGGTTGCCGCCAAAAAGCAAATAAAGAAACCAACCGAATATAGGAAAAAGCATGATGGGAATGATCCATGCGATTTTATAAGACGGATTGCTGCGATTACCAACAATATAGATCACTATAATTAGCGAAAGCACGGAACAAACCAAATGGAATTGCTGATAATATTCGTTAAAGCGAAGCAGCATCGTAAGCAGCGCAACAAGTTGAATCAGAATCGAAATACCGACCCGAAACACACGATGCGTCAGCAGCTTCATCAAACGAATCACTTTCCCACCTCGCTTTCTATGTTTATTTTACAACGACATTTTCGCCACCAAGCCGCTCACGCAAGTCATCAACCAGCGCATCATGAATCATACAGCGTGTACCAAACCGCTTTCTGGTGTCAGCCAGTACGATAATTGCAGGCTCCTCCCCAGGGAACATGGAAAAAACCATCTTCACCTTCTCCAAAAGCGGTCCCTCGGACGGAACTTTTACATACAGCGTCTTTGTACGATCCTCTTTTTGCGGCGGAGTCGAAGTAGATTCATTCAACGGAGAAATGCCGTCACAAAGGATTTGCGGTGACTTTTCATCGCGCACGGAAAGCTTGCCGCGTACCAGAACGGGCAAACCTTCTTTCAGATAGGGAGAGCATTCATTCAACGTTTTGGAAAACACAAGAAGCTCCATGGATGCCGTGTCATCCTCCACAGTAACATAAGCCATAAGAGAGTTGTTTTTCGTCGTTTTGGTTTTCGCGGAAGCAACCACGCCGGCGATAATAATGCGCTGCTCATCCCGATAGATCTGTGGGCCGTCTTCCCTTGCAAAATCGTTCAGAATCGAGCCAATGGATACCGCATGGCTTGCCCGGGCCGCATCACGAAATTCATCCATAGGATGACCGGAAAGATAGAGACCCGTCGTCTCTTTTTCCATTGTCATCAGCTCCCGGCGGGAATATTCAGGCAGATTCAATTTCAACTGCATCACCGGCGTGAGAGGCACATTTCCACCACCACCGAACAAATCGAACTGTCCTTCCAGATTCTTACGGCGGATCTGAGCAATGGAGTCCATAAGCGAAGGTGCTGCGTCCAAAAGTTGAGATCGCTTGTAGCCCATTTTGTCAAATGCACCGCATTTGATCAACGATTCCAGCACTCGGCTGTTCAGACCCTGGTCATACATACGGGAACAGAAATCGGAGAAGTCTGTAAAGCAGCCTCCCTTTTCACGCTCTGCAAATACAGCATCTGTAAAACTACGCCCAACACCTTTTAGCGCGGCAAGGCCAAATCGGATGTCATTTCCGGACACAGTGAATGCCGCACCCGACTCATTAACATCAGGCGGAAGCAGACGAATTCCAATATCCTTACATTCCGCAATATACTCAGCCACCTTGTCCTGAGAATCCAGAACCGATGTCAGCAAAGCGGCCATATACTCTCTGGTATGATGCAGCTTAAACCATGCGGTCTGATAGGCAACGATCGCATAAGATACTGCGTGAGCCTTATTGAAAGCATAGTTTGCAAAATCATAGATCTCATCATAAACAGCCTGTCCAACCGACTCAGGAATACCACGGGCCACACAGCCATCGATCCCTCGTGTGGGGTCCCCATGGAGAAAAGCCTCTCGTTCCCGTTCCACATCCTTGGCCTTCTTTTTGCTCATGGCACGGCGAATCATGTCGGCCTGTCCCAAAGAATAGCCGGCAAGCTGTTGGAAAATCTGAATGACCTGTTCCTGATAAACAATGCATCCGTATGTCGGAGACAGAATGGGTTCCAGCATAGGGTGCTTGTATACTACGCGGGACGGATTATGTTTGCACTCCACAAACCGTGGAATAGAGTCCATAGGACCGGGGCGATAAAGCGCAATAATTGCAGTAATATCCTCAATGCTTTGGGGTTTCAGGCCGACACAGACTCCGGTCATACCGGCAGATTCCATCTGGAAAACACCCGAAGTGCGTCCCTCCGACAGCATGTGGAAGACCTCCGGATCATCCATAGAAATCTGAGATAGACTGAATTCAGGCTGTTTTGCGCGCACCATCTGAACGGCATCGTCCAAAATGGTCAGATTTCGCAGACCGAGGAAATCCATTTTCAGCAAACCGAGCTCTTCCAACGTAACCATAGTGTACTGGGTCACGGGCAGGTCATCGTTGGTTGCAAGAGGGACATATTCATAGACCGGCTTTCGGGTAATAACAACACCGGCTGCGTGGGTGGAGGAATTGCGAGGCATGCCTTCCAGACCCATGGCGGTATCGATCAACAGCTTTACGCGCTCGTCGCCGTCATACAGATCCTTCAACGGCTTGGACAGCTTCAATGCGTTTTCCAGTGTCATATTAAGCGCAAATGGCACCTGCTTGGCAATGGCGTCGGCCTCGGCATAGGGAATTGACAGGGCACGCGCCACATCACGCACGGCAGCGCGTGCCTTCAAGGTTCCAAAGGTTACGATCTGTGCCACATGATCTGCACCGTATTTACGGGTCACATAGTCAATGACTTCCTGTCGGCGGCGAATGCAGAAGTCAATATCGATATCGGGCATGGTAACACGTTCCGGGTTCAAAAAGCGCTCAAAATACAGGTTATACTTCAAAGGATCCACATCGGTAATATTCAGGCAGTATGATACCATACTGCCCGCTGCAGAACCGCGGCCGGGTCCAACAGGGATCTGCTGGTTTTTTGCGTAGCCAATAAAATCGGAGACGATCAAAAAATAATCCACAAATCCCATCTTGCGGATCATATTCATTTCGAAGCGGAGACGTTCCTTCAATTCTTCCCCGCCCTGCGGGTATCGCCGCGCAAAACCATTCCAGCAAAGTTTTTCAAAATAGGATTCGCTGTCACTCTCCCCTTCCGGCAATTTGAATTCCGGCAGATGGTGTTCGCCGAACACAAAGTCAAGATTACAGGCTTCCGCAATCTTCACCGTATTCTCAATGGCTTCCGGCCACTGTGGGAACAGGCTGCGCATTTCATCTTCCGACTTAATGTAAAATTCGTCGGTCTCAAACTTCATGCGATCGGGATCATCCACAGTTTTTCCCATTTGGATACACATCAGCACATCCTGCAGGCGGGCGTCTTCCCGGGTCAGATAGTGGGCATCATTAGTTGCCACAAGCGGGATTCCGGTTTCCTGATGCAGCCGGATAATACCGGCATTGACCTGGGCTTCCTCCGGCAGATTCTGGTCTTGCAGTTCCAGATAATAGTTCTCTGCACCAAAAATATCACGCATTTCCAGCGCGTGTGCCTTCGCACCGGCATAATCGCCATTCATGATTCGACGGGGTATTTCGCCCGCCAGACAGGCAGACAAGGCAATCAATCCTTCACTGTGGCTGCGTAGCAGCTCCGTATCGATTCTTGGCTTGATATAAAATCCTTCCGTAAAGGCCTTGGAAACCATGTAGCTCAAGTTTCGATAACCGACCTCATTCTTGCACAGAAGGACCAAATGACGCGACTCTGCATCGTATTCATGGGTGCGGTCAAACCTTGTGCGCGCAGCGACATAAACCTCGCAGCCGATAATGGGCTTCACGCCCTCCGCTTTACAGGCGCGGTAAAAATCGATTGCGCCGTACATGACACCGTGACCGGTAATGGCTACCGCACTCTGCCCCAGCTCACGAACACGCTTAGCAAGCCCTTTGATCCGGCAGGCGCCGTCCAAAAGGCTGTATTCTGTATGCACATGGAGATGGACAAAACTCATCCGAACTCACTCCTAAACTGCATCTTAAGTAAATGATCTGTGCTTACGACTGCTGTGCCAGCGCCATAAGTTTGCGCAAGCGATGATTCAATGCAGATTTTGTAACCGGAGGAACACACATCGCCGCCAATTGTGTCAGCGTCAGCTCAGGATTTTCCCGACGCAAGACCGCGGTTTCCTTCAATTTGTCAGGAAGCTGCTCCAGAATCCCGCGCTCTTCCAGTGTACGAATCGCCTCGATTTGAACCAGCGATGCATCTACAGTCTTATCCAGATTGGCCGCTTCACAGTTGACACGACGGTTGATACTGCCGCGCAGATTCTTTTCCGCCTTGGCGTTCATAATACCCATTGCCGCAACCGGAGAACCGATTGCAGTCAAAAAATCCTCAATATATGCACTTTGCTTGAAGTAGGTCACGTAATTTGCTTTTCGTTCCGCAGACTTCGGTTCAAACCCGGACTCATGCAAAAGCGCAGGAAATTCGCGGGCTACATTGTAGTGAGATGTCGTCATCTCCAAATGATATCCTTTGTCCGGATCAGTGACCGAACCCCCGGCAAGAAATGCTCCACGGAAAAACGATGTGCGGCAATGTTCTTCCTCAAGAACACCAAAGTTGATATGCAAAGCCACGGTCTCTCTCAGATCATGGCCAAAGGTATCACCAATGGAAGAAATCTTTTGGGGATCGGTAATCAAAAAAGCACGTTTCCCCGGCCGTTCCGGCGGAAGCTGATCAAACTCCAGCTGAAAGGCTTTTCTCAGAAGGAGCGGAAGTCTTTGTGCAAATGCATCCGACTCCGTCACAATTCGAATGCCGGTAGACCGAAAGTTACTGCAAAACAGCAGAATTCCATACATTTCAGCCTGTGCACAGCATTTTTTATGAATCGTTGCTTTGCACAGCTCCTGCTTGATTTGTGCAGAAAAGGACATGACGTATCCCTCTTTCAGTCTAAAATACTTTTGTGTGGGCTCGTTCGCGATAAATCTCCATTATAGTCTGCGCAAGGCGATCGGACGAGTGTCGGGCATAATCCGAAGTTTCTGATACCAACGGACGCTCGATCAGCTCAATACCCATAGCCTTAATCTTCTCACGATCCACCACGATCGGGGCGGCATCTTCTTCCTTATATCGCTCAAGAAGCACAGGACGAACCGCAGCAGAATTGACCAGACAAAGATCAATCAAACCGGGTGCACCATGAGCTAACAGCGCACTTACATGATCGGAAGCGGTCATCCCTTCTGTCTCACCGTCTTGCGTCATGATGTTACAAACATAGATTTTCAAAGCATCAGAACGACAGATGGCCTCAACGATTCCATCAACCAAAAGATTTGGAATCACACTGGTATAAAGGCTGCCGGGACCGAGCAAGATCATATCCGCTTCATCCAATGCCTGAATTGCCTGAGGCAATGCCGGTGAATGTTCCGGCAAGAGACGAACATTGCGAATACGACAATCCTGCTCTTTTTTAAATCGAAATATTTTAGACTCACCCAGCACGTGACTTCCGTTTTCAAAAATAGCTTCCAACTGCACATCCGCATTGGTCACCGGGAGGATGCGGCCCGTGATTGCCAAAACTTCGCTCATACGAGTAACGGCCTGATCAAAGGAATCCGAAATACCATTCAGCGCAGCAAGCAAAAGATTTCCAAACGCCTGCCCGGACAAGCTGCCCTCCGTAAAGCGGTAGCCAAGAAGTTGCTCCATAACCGGTTCCACATTGGCAAGCGCCTGCATACAGTTGCGGATATCACCCGGAGGCGGCATGCCAAGATCCTGCCGCAGCATTCCGGAGCCGCCACCGTCATCTGCCACGGTTACAATTGCGGTCAAATCAAAAGTCAGCTTTTTCAGGCCGCGCAGCATAGTCGATAGTCCGTGTCCGCCGCCAATCGCAACGATTTTAGGTCCTGAACGTTTCGTCATTTTTATGTCCTCGTCATATCACGGTGATTTTCCGTGGCATTATAGCCTTTCTGTCGGATAAAATCGGTCAGGGCACGGGTAATTGCCACCGAACGATGATGCCCACCGGTGCATCCAATTGCAATCACCAACGCAGTTTTTCCTTCCTCTACATAAAGAGGAAGCAGATACCCGATCATATCCTCTAACTTATTCAAAAAGTCCAGGCTTTGCTGGTAACCGAACACAAAATTTCGTACTCCTTCGTCCAAGCCGGTCTGGTTGCGAAGTTCAGCAATGTAATAAGGATTAGGGAGAAAACGCACATCAAACACCAGATCAGCTTCAATCGGAATACCATGTTTAAAGCCAAACGAAATCACAGAAACACTCATGGACGAACTGGCTGTCTCGGTACCAAACAGGCGAATGATCTCTCCGCGCAGTTTCGCGGTAGAAAGAGCCGACGTATCAATGATATATTCTGCACGTTTTCGAACCGGCTCCAGCGCAGAGCGTTCCAATGCAACAACTTCTCCCAAAGATGCACCGCCGCCAGCAAGCGGGTGGCTCCGACGGGTCTCCTTGTAACGTTTGATGATGGTCTCTGTACTGGCCTCCACAAAAAGGATCTTATAATCACACTGCATGGTACGCAGTTCATCCAGTGCTTCAAACAAACCGTCAAAGGTCTGTCCGCCGCGAATGTCGGTTACGACAGCGACTTTATCATACTTGCCGCCGCCCGCCATACAAAGTCCGGCAAACTTGGGAATCAGAGGGGCAGGCAGATTATCAACACAATAGTAACCGATGTCTTCCAAAAAGGAGACCGCCTTACTTTTACCGGCTCCCGATAGGCCGGATACGATTACGAAATTCAACCTTGTCCCTCCCCCAGCATTTTCACTTCAGGTTCTAAAACAACTCCGGTCGCATCAAATACATGCTGCCGAACCTGATCCATCAAAGTCAAAATATCCGAACAGGTTGCACCGCCTTTGTTGATCACAAAACCGGCATGCTTTTCCGACACCTGAGCTCCGCCAACACGCAACCCCTTCAAGCCGCACTGATCGATTAAAGCGGCCGCAAAATATCCCTGCGGACGCTTAAACGTGGAACCGGCACTGGGCCACTCCAGCGGCTGCTTGCTCTTTCGACGCTCCATCAGCTCTTCCATGCGGGCACGAATATTCTGTGGATCACCCGGCTGCAGCTGCATCTTTACGGATATAATCATCCTTGTTCCGTCTGAGAACGTACTGTGGCGATAGGAGAAATCAAATTGATCGGTGGTTTCGATTTGTCCGGAGTTTGTCAGATAGGTCACCGCTGTTACCACCTGAGACATCTCACCATCATATGCACCGGCGTTCATGGTCACAGCACCACCAAGGCTGCCCGGAATTCCATGCGCAAACTCTAAGCCGGTCAGTTCGTGGTCGCGGGCAAGGACTGCCAGCCGGGACAATAAAATGCCGCTTTCGGCGGTAATTTGCGAACCATCCACAAATGCATCACAAAGACCGTTGGTCGTTTTGATCACAAATATATCACAGCCGGCATCGGGCACCAAAAGATTGGAACCATTTCCAAGAAAAAAAGGTTGGATCCCCTCTTTCGCCGCAGCACGCACTGCCAGCTCTGCCTGTTGAACACTTCGAGGAAGCGCCATTAAAGATACCGGACCACCCACGCGAAATGTTGTGTGACGGCTCATCGGCTCCTGCTCCAAAAGCTCCAAATCAGGGCAAATCTGCATCAAATAATTTTTCAGAGAAATGATCTGTGACATAACAATCCTCCGACCGCAAATTAAAAAATAATTATACTTTCCCATCTTTTAATTATACCAGATTTCTTATAGAAAGAGAATAGAAAGATGAAAAAAATCCGGGAGGCATTTTCATACCGCCCGGACAAAACAGCTTATAAAATTTTCTTGATTCGAGCCACTGCTTCTTCGGTCGCCTTAGCTGCGCCAAACGCAGTAAAGCGAATGTAACCTTCCCCACTGGGGCCAAATCCTGCGCCGGGTGTGGTGACCACATTTGCCTGTTTCAAAAGCATATCAAAGAATTGCCAGGAACCCATTCCATCCGGGGTTTTGCACCAGATATAGGGGGAGTTCACACCGCCGGAAACAGTTAATCCGGCACTCTTCAGACCATCAAAAATAACCTTAGCATTTCTTTGATAATAAGCAAGGTTCTCCTTGACCTGTTTCTTGCCTTCCGGGGAATAAACCGCCTCGGCACCGCGCTGAGTAATATACGGCACACCATTGAATTTGGTGCACTGACGGCGGTTCCACATCGCATTCAGGCTGGCTCCGCCGCGCTGCAGCGCCTTGGGAACAACCGCATATGCGCAGCGTGTACCGGTAAAGCCAGCAGTCTTGGAGAAGGAACGGAATTCAATCGCACAGGTTTTAGCACCTTCGATCTCAAAAATGGATCTCGGTACATCCGGTTCGGTAATAAAGGCCTCGTAAGCCGAATCATACAGAATCACGGAGCCATTCGCATTGGCATAGTTGACCCAAGCCTGCAGCTGACTGCGAGTTGCTACCGCACCGGTAGGGTTATTGGGAAAACAAAGATAGATCAAGTCTACCTTACAGTTTGGAATCTCAGGAGAAAATCCATTTTCAGCCGTACAGGGCATATAGTGCAGATTACTCCACATACCGGTCTGCTCATTGTACTCCCCGGCGCGACCGGCCATTGCATTTGTGTCCACGTAGACAGGATATACCGGATCGCATACAGCAACCAGATTATTCAGGCCGAATATATCTACAATGTTTCCGCAATCACTTTTTGCTCCGTCGGAAACAAAAATCTCATCGGCATCAAGTGTCACGCCAAGAGGAGCATAATCATTCTCAACAATTGCATTACGCAGAAAATCGTATCCTTGCTCCGGACCGTATCCGCGGAAAGTATCGCTGCTTCCCATTTCATCCAAAGCCTTGTGCATTGCTTCAATTACTGCGGCAGGCAGAGGGCGGGTCACATCGCCGATGCCAAGCTTGATCAGCTTTTTATCAGGATTTTCAGCGGAAAACGCCGCTACGCGGCGGGCAATTTCAGAAAACAGGTAACTGCCGGGTAATTTAAGAAAATTTGCATTGATTTCGGTCATTCGCTCAGTTCTCCTTCGAAAACAGTGGTCGCAGGGCCGGTCATATAAATATGTCCATCCTCTTCCGACCATCGGATATTCAGGTCACCGCCCAAAAGATGGACCGTTACCTCACGTTCACACAGACCAAGGGATGCCGACGCAGCAAGCACTGCGCAGGCGCCTGTGCCGCAAGCCAGAGTCTCACCGCTTCCTCTTTCCCAAACACGCATATTCAGATGGGTGCGATCGACCACTTCCACAAACTCCGTATTGGTCCGGTTTGGGAAAATAGGATGACACTCGAAATCCGGACCGATGTACTCAAGATCCAGTTCAGCGATATTCGGCAAATAAACAACAGAGTGCGGGTTACCCATAGAGACCGGGTGTACTGTATAGTCATTTCCCTTCACAGATATTACAGCAGAAGGGCTAATAATCGGAGCACCCATATCAACGGTCACCGCAGCTACAACACCGTTCTCTACGTTCAAATCCAAAATTTTAATTCCGCCCAGAGTTTCAACCGTCAGCGGATTCTTTTTTACAAGCCCTTTATCATAGACAAATTTGCCAACGCAGCGAACGCCGTTTCCGCACATTTCACCTTCCGAGCCATCGGCATTAAACATTCTCATGCGCACATCAGCACAATCTGACGGACAAATGCAGATCAATCCATCTCCACCCACACCAAAGTGTCGGTCGGAAACACGGCGTGCCAGCGCATTCAGGTCCTCAGGTGTGTATTCCAGACAATTCATATAAACATAATCATTGCCCAATCCATGCATTTTAGTAAAGCGCAGCATAGTGATACCTCCATGGTTTTTGTATGCGTACGATCAATAGTTGATGATATACTTGTCGCGCTCCCATGTTGTCACATGGATACGATACTCGTCCCATTCCTTCCACTTGCCTTCGATGTAATTGTGCGCAACATGGGAACCGAGGGTATTCAGGATCAACTGATCTTTCTCCAACTCACGGAGGGCCGCCTCCAGAGAGGCCGGAAGAGCTTCAATTCCCTTTTCTTTACGGGCTTCAGCGCTCATATCGTAAATATTTTCAGTCACTTCCGCAGGCGGTACCATACCCTTTTCAATACCATCCAATCCGGCAGCGAGACAAACAGCCAACTCAAGATAAGGATTACAGCAAGGATCCGGACAACGCAGTTCCACGCGGGTGCCCTGGCCGCGGGCAGCAGGAATTCGAATCAAAGTGGATCGGTTGGAGGCAGACCATGCCATATAACAGGGTGCTTCATAGCCGGGAACCAAACGCTTGTAAGAGTTTACAAGAGGATTGGTAATTGCGGTGATTCCCTTCATATGATGCAGGATACCGGCAATGAATCCATACGCCTCTTTGGAAAGACCCTTTTCGTCGTTGGGATCATAGAACACATTCTTTCCATCACGGAACAGGGACATATTGGTATGCATACCGTTGCCAGCCTGACCGAAAATGGGCTTCGGCATGAACGTAGCATGCAACCCGTTGCGCTGAGCAAGCGTTTTGACGACCAGCTTAAAGGTCATAATGTTGTCCGCTGCATGCATAGCGTTGGTATACTTGAAATCGATCTCATGCTGACCCATGGCACATTCGTGGTGGCTTGCTTCGATTTCATAGTCCATTTTTTCAAGCGTACGACAGATATCACGACGGGTTCCTTCTCCCAGATCCAGAGGGCCAAGATCAAAGTACCCTGCCTCATCGTGAGTCTCCATGGTAGGTTTACCGTTTTCATCGGTCTTGAACAGGAAGAATTCACACTCGGGACCCACCTTAAAAGCGTCAAAACCCATATCAGATGCCTTTTTTAAGGTTCTCTTGAGGACACCTCGGGGATCGCCAACAAAAGGAGTGCCATCGGTATTATATACATCACAGATCAGACGTGCCACTTTACCGTGCGTCTGATGCCAGGGAAAAATAACAAAAGAGTTCAAATCCGGATGAAGACACTGATCGGACTCGTTAATACGAACGAAACCTTCAATCGAGGATCCGTCAAACATCATCTGGTTATTCAGTGCTTTCTCGATCTGGCTTGCCGTAATTGCAACATTCTTCAGAATACCAAAAATGTCGGTAAACTGCAGACGAATAAACTCAATGTTTTCTTCCTTAATGATTCGGATAATATCTTCTTTTGTATATGCCATGATTACGGCACCCCCAACTTAGAAAATCGCTGTAAAAACAGTGAAAGGTGCTCCTCCCAAGGGTGGAGCACCTTTGTTTGAAGCTGTATGCATAGTATAATGGTTCCATTTTGCCTTGTCAAGAATTTCAATCTGCCTTAGGCTTGGCGTGCCTTGCAAGCATAATGCAAAGGGCGCCGACCAGACAGAACAGGGCCAGCAGCGGAAATACGATGGTGTACTTCTCCCCGGTCATCTTCAGTAACACTCCAACAAGAGCAGGACCGACAATGGCACTGATAAATCCGTATGCCACAAATACCAGACTGAAAATTGTGCTGTAATGCTTCAGGCCAAACAGGTCAGAAACAAGCGGTGCAGAGATCGCAAACAACGTGCCAAACGCAAAACCGACGAAAGCAGCCAAAACGGCCACTAAAACAGGATTGCGGCAGAACGGGATCACTGCATAACCCACTGCGCCCATTACAAAAGCCACGCAGCCGGTGGCATTGCGTCCAATAAAGTCCGACAGCGAACCGGCCACAATGCGGCCGATACCATTGGTAAGATTGAATGCAGTGATAACAACCACGCTGGGCAGCGCAATGGATGTCGCAAAGTTGCCACCCTGGCTGACCATGGAAATCCCGGCAGCACCCACAAACACCCAGGC
>JAZOBG010000073.1:0-16803 GCA_045595865.1 Oscillospiraceae bacterium | reverse complement strand
GGTTACCAAAATGGCCGGTGTTCACGGTGTACCCATGTCGGAAACCACCATGTGCTACATTCTCTATTTCCTGCACGGATTTCCCCAGATCATGGCCAATCAGCGCAAGCATTGTTGGAAGAAACCTGAAAATCCTGCCCCCACTGAGGCTATGGGTAAGACGGTGGCCATTCTTGGCATGGGTGCCATTGGTACCGAAGTGGCCCGAAAGTGCAAGTTTTTCGGCATGAAGGTCGTTGGCTGCAAGCGCACTCCCACCCCCATGGAGTATGTGGACGAGATGTATTCCACTGCTGATATGGACAAGGTGCTGGGTATGGCCGACTTTGTAGTCTGCCTGATTCCCCACAGCCCCGAGTCTGAAAAGACCTTTGGTGCAGAGCAGTTCGCGCAGATGAAGAAGGATGCCGTGTTTATCAGCATTGGCCGCGGCAAGGTCATCGACTTTGATGCCCTGGTAGAGGCTCTGAACAACGGCACCATTGCCGGTGCCGCGCTGGACGCGCTGGACCCCGAACCCCTGAACGTGGACAGCCTCCTGTGGGATATGGAAAATGTTATCATTACTCCGCATTGTTCTGCAGACAGCCCCTATTATTTTGACCGCGCGTTCCAGGTCATTTGTGATAATCTGGATCGCTATCTGAAGGGTGAAGAGCTTCTTCACCGCGCCTGACACACTGCAAGAAAAGGGCCTATTGCAAAATGCATTTTTAGCCCTAATAACCCGTTAAAAAAGTAGAGAAAACTGCCGCTTTGAGCAGTTTTCGCAGCTTTTTATTTGCATAATTTTTAGGGAATTCTATTTTGCAACAGGCCCTTTTGTGTGCGTGTTGTTTGGGATCAATTGATGGAAACCACCTGATACCCGGCCTCGGCGATGGCGGCCTTGATGGCGTCGTCGGAGACTTCGCCGGTGACAGTGGCGGTCTTGCTCTCCAGATCCACAGTGGCAGTGACGCCTTCGATGGCGTTCAGGGCCTTTTCAGCGTGGGCGCGGCAGTGCATGCACATCATGCCTTCAATAACAACTTTCTTTTCCATGACAATCGGTTCTCCTTTACATTCATTGATTTCAATACAGCTAGCGGGTGATTGACCCGGTTCTCCCTTGAAGAAACGCAGACGCAGGGCGATGGATACCACGCAGACCGAGGACAGGCTCATGGCGGCGGCGGCCAGCATGGGGGAAAGCTGAACGTGGAGCAGGGAATAGAAGGCTCCGGCGGCCAGCGGGATGCAGATGATATTGTAGAAGAAAGCCCAGAACAGATTCTGGCGGATGTTGCGGATGGTGGCTTTGGACAGACGGACGGCGGTGACGGCGTCGGTCAGATCACTCTTCATCAGCACCACGTCAGCCGACTCGATGGCCACGTCGGCACCGGCACCGATAGCGATGCCCACATCGGCACGGGCCAGAGCGGGGGCGTCGTTGATGCCGTCGCCCACCATGGCGACTTTTTTGCCGTTTTCCTGAAGGAGACGCACCTGCCGCTCCTTGTCGGTGGGAAGCACATCCGAAATTACATCGGTAATTCCCACTTCTTCGGCGATGGCGGCGGCGGTGCGGCCGTTGTCGCCGGTCAGCATGACCACATTCAGTCCCAGCTCGCGCAGACGGGCGACGGCGTCCTTGCTGGATGCCTTTACAGTGTCGGCCACGGCGATGATGCCGATCAGCCTGTCCTCCCGGACAAAGTACAGGGGAGTGCGGCCCTTTTCAGCCAGAGCATCGGCAACCGGTTTGCCGTCGGCGGCATTGATGCCCTGTTCCTCCAGCATGGCAAGATTTCCGGCCAGCATGGCCTTGCCCTCGATGACGGCGGTCACGCCGCGGCCGTGAACAGCTTCAAACTGTTCGGCGGCGGGGAGGGAGAGGCCGCGCTCCTGCGCTTCGGCCACGATGGCCTGCCCCAAGGGGTGTTCTGAAGGTTTCTCCAGTGCCGCTGCCAGACGGAGCAGCTCGGTTTCGGAAATGCCCATGGGGTAAATGTCGGTGACTTTTGGGGTGCCTTCGGTGACTGTGCCGGTTTTATCCAACACCACTGTATCCACCGTGTGCAGGCTTTCCAAGGCTTCGGCCGACTTGAACAGCACACCGTTTTCGGCGCCCTTTCCGGTGCCTACCATAATGGCCACAGGGGTGGCAAGACCGAGGGCGCAGGGGCAGGAGATGACCAGCACGGCCACGCCGGAGGTCAGGGCCTGCTCTATGCTGTGCCCGGTCAAAAGCCAGATGGCGGCGGTGACGACGGCGATGGCCATGACCACGGGAACGAACACACCGGCCACCTTGTCGGCCAGTTTTGCAATGGGTGCTTTGGATGCGGCGGCCTCCTCCACCAGTGCGATCATCTGGGACAGGGTGGTGTCGCCACCCACTTTCAATGCCTTCATGGTGAAGGCGCCCGATTTGTTCAGAGAGGCCGACAAGACCCGGTCGCCGGGAGCCTTTTCCACGGGAAGGGATTCACCGGTCAGCGCCGACTCGTCCACGGCGGAATAGCCCTCCACCACCTCGCCGTCCACCGGAATGGACTGGCCGGGGCGCACGACGATGAGATCGCCGACCGCCACTTCTTCTACAGGAATGTTTATCTCGCGCCCGTCCCGCAGCACGGTGGCCGTCTTGGGAGCAAGGTCGATCAAGCGGGCAATGGCCTGCCCGGTTTTGCCCTTGGAGCGGGTCTCCAGAAACTTACCCAGAGTGATCAGGGTCAAAATCATGCCGGCTGATTCAAAGTACAAGTCGTGGGAGTAACGCTCCACCGCGGCGGTGTCGCCGTGACCCAGACCCCAGCCAATGAAATACAGGGCGATCAGGCCGTAAATTACGGCTGCGCCGGAACCTACTGCAATCAGAGAATCCATGTTGGGGGAACGGTGCCACAAAGTCTTGAAGCCCACCCGGTAGTATTTCTGGTTGATGACCATGATGGGCACCGTCAGCAGAAACAGGGTCAGGGCATAGATCATGGAGTTTTCCAACCCGAGGAAACAATTGGGCAGAGGCCAGCCCATCATGTGCCCCATGGACAGATAAAACAACGGCAACAGGAAGCAGAGGGAGGCAATGAAGCGCTGTTTCATGCCCTTGAGTTCCTCTTCCATGGTGCTGACGGCGGGTGCAGCCACTTTGTTTCCGGGTACTGCAGGCAGGGAAGCTCCGTAGCCCGCGTCCACCACGGCAGCGATGATCTGTTCGTTGGACAGTGTGCTGTCGTCAAATTCCACCTGCATGGAACCGCCCAGCAGGTCGACGGCTACGTTGGAAACATTGGGCAGCTTGCGCACCGCCTTTTCCACGTGAGCCGAACAGGCCGAGCAGGTCATGCCGGTAACGATAAATTTTTGTTTCATCCATTTTACCTCTTTGGTTGCTTATTTCAATATCTTGCCCAGTGTGGACACGAACTCGTCGATTTTCTCCTCGCGCTCCTGTTCCGTGTCGGCTTCCTTGACGCAGTGCTTCAGGTGGGCAGCGAGGATCTCCTTGTTGACTTTGTTCAAAATGGCTTCGGTGGCCATAACCTGCTGGGAGATTTCGATGCAGTAGCGGTCGTCCTCCACCATCTTGAGGATGCCGTCCAGCTGACCGCGGGCGGTTTTCAGCAGACGGAGAACGGTTTCTTGATCGGCCATCATAACAATGCACCTCCAATATACTACACCCCCGGGGGGTGTCTGTGTATATATTATCACTGTGCTCTGTATATGTCAATGTGGAGTTGCTTTGCTGAAATACACCTGAAAACACCGAGAAACATTGCAAAAAACAGAATGCATTCTTTCGAAATATGACAGAAATCCTTGCGAAGCAATATTGAAAGCGGATGCAGGAAAAGGTATAATATTACAATCTTAACAGATTTGAGGTCATGACCATGGATGTAACAAGCTTTACTCAATATCGGGACAGAGTGCTTGAAAACTGTTCCAAAGTGATCGTTGGTAAGAATGATGTGATCGAGCTGGTGCTGACATCCTTCATTTGTTCCGGCCATGTGCTGCTGGAGGATGTGCCCGGTACGGGCAAGACCATGCTGCTGCGGGCTTTTGCCAAAACGGTGGGCGGCGATTTCAAACGCATTCAGTTTACTCCCGATTTGCTTCCTTCGGATCTGACCGGTATCAATTTTTATAATCAGAAGAAGGGTGAATTTGAATTCCGCCCCGGTCCGCTGTTTTCCAACATTGTGCTGGCTGATGAGATCAACCGTGCCACGCCGCGCACCCAGTCCAGCCTGCTGGAGGCCATGGAGGAGCGGCAGATCACCGTGGACGGTATGACCATGAAGCTGGAGGAGCCTTTTATGGTCATGGCGACCCAGAATCCTCTGGAGTCCTACGGCACCTTCCCACTGCCCGATGCCCAGACCGACCGCTTTTTCATGCGGCTTTCTCTGGGCTATATGACCCGCGAACAGGAGATGGGGGTCATTTCCCGTGCATCCACCGTTGACATCGTGGAATCGCTGGAACAAACGGTATCCATGGAGGAGACCCGGTATGTCCGTAATAATTACAGTCAGACCAAGGTTTCTGACGATGTGCTGAGTTACATGATGGACATTGTGGAGCGCACCCGCACCGCAAGCAATTTTGTGACCGGTGTTTCCACCCGCGGAGCTATGGCGCTGTATAAGGCCAGTCAGGTGACCGCTCTGCTGAACGGGCGTGATTACGTGATTCCCGAAGACGTGAAGTACGTGGCCCCTCATGTGCTGAGCCACAGAATTTCCAATGATGGAGCCAAGCTGATCAGCCAGATCCTGCAGGATGTGGCTGTGCCGCTGGAGCATGAGCGATGACCGTTTTTTTTATTCTTATTATCGTGCTTGCCCTTGTGCTTCAGAAGGTTTTGCTGGGGAAGGACCTTGCGTGCATTGAGGCTGATCACCATCCTGACCTTCCGGTTGCCGAGCCGGATGAGCCGTTTCATGTGGTGATCACGCTGAAAAATAAAAGCCGACAGGTGATACCCTTTTTGCGGGTGTGTGAGGATTTCGAAGCAGGGCTGGAGCCGATTGGCTATGAGAAAACCAAAGACAGCCGCGACGTATCTCATGTGGAGTTCACCACATGGCTTCGTCCGCGGCAGAGTCTGACCCGGTCGGTTCCGGTTTCGGCGGCGGTTCGGGGGAGATACGTTCTGCGGGAGTTTCATCTGTATTCCGGTGACTTTCTGGGTCTGCACGAGCAGTCCAGAACCTGCGGCCGTTTCCGTGAAGTGGTGGTGGCCCCGCGGGAGCTCCGGATGGAAAAGCTGGACGATATGTTCGGTGGATTCATGGGCGAGGTTTCGGTCAACCGGTTTATCATGGAGGATCCGGTGCTGACTCTGGGATACCGGGAATATACCGGACGGGAGCCCATGAAAACGATCTCCTGGTCACAGAGCGCCCGCAGCGGCAGTCTGATGGTCAAGAAGTATGATTATACGCTGGAGCCCACCGTGTCGGTGCTTTTGAACGTGGACACCCCGGATGCCGATCCAGATCAGCTGGAGGTCTGTTTTTCTCTGGCGCGGACGGTATGCGCCATGCTGGAGCGAAAAGGCGTGAAGTATTCCTTTGCATCCAACTCCATTCTGGGCGGCGCGCCGACCGATCCCGGTGCCACGGGAGAAGGTCTGGGACAGCGGCACTTTATGGGGATTCTGGAGCATTTGGGCCGCGCGACCTATACCCATAACATTTCCATGGACAAACTGCTGGAGAAGGAATCCAACCGCGGTGTGGCGGCGGGGTGCATTTTGATCACGCCGGGTGGAGATGGCGAAGGGATTCATGCCGTCAGCCGACTGCGGGAAGCTGCCGGAGGAAATCTGCTGGTGCTGCGGGCATCGGAGGTGGCGTCATGGTGATGATGAACCTGCTTCGGATGCTGGTGGATCTGTCCTTTTACGGCGCTTATGCCGGTCTGTTTGCCCGGGCCTTCGGCGGAAACGGAGCCATTTCCGGCGTCCTGATCCAGTGTGTCTGCTTTGGCCTGTCACGATTGGGCGGAAGTCGGCGCGGTGTGCGCTTTGCCTGTCTGCTGCCCATGGTGCTGTGCTGGCTGCTTTTCCGCCATTCCCTTGTGGACTGCATTTTCCTGATCCCGACCGCCGTGTATATTGTCTGGCTGGTGTGGAGAGGCGACTATGTGCTGGACTGTGATCGGCAAAGGCTTCTGTTCAGCGTGTTCTGGAAGGTGCTGCTGGTCGTGATTCCCTTTGGAATACTGTTGGGCGGCTTTGAAGGGCTTACGGCGGTGACCGTCCCGTACAGTGTGCTTGCACTCGTTTGTTCGGTTATCCTGATGCGTGCGCTGCGGCACGACCCGAAGGTCTACTGCGGTGTACGGTATCAGGCGGTCAATCTGCTGTCGGTGGGCGTGGCAGTGGGTGCAGCTGCCCTGCTCAGTACCCGGACTGTTCTGGACGCCTGTGCCGCGGTACTCAGGTCGGTTTACGAATGGCTGGTCCGGCCTGTTCTGGAACTTTTGCTGAGCATACTTCTTTACATCATTCAGGGAGTGGTGTGGCTGTTTTCCGCCCTTTCGCTGCGAAAAAAAGAAGTGGACCCGGAGGACATCCCTCAAATAGACCTGAGCGGCACGGAAGAGATCTTCGGTGACGACATTCAAATAAAAGAACCCAGCGAGCTTTTGCGGATGTTTGGTATTCTTTTGTTGGTGGCAGTGGCTGTAGTTCTGCTTGTGCTGTTTTTCCGGTGGCTCAACCGACACAAAGGATATGACGGAAATACAGCAGCAGCGCAGGAAAAGCGGGAATTTACGGATGTTGTGCAGAAAACTGCGCGAAAGAAAGAAACCTCCCCGGTACGGAAAATTCGCGCGCAGTATCGCGCATTCTTGAAATGGTGTGTAAGTTTGAACATTTCTGTGGAACGCAGCAGTACCAGTCTGGATATCCATCGGAAGGTCAGTGCGGCGTCGGAAAAGAGAGAACCGTCGCAGCAAATTCGTGAATTGTACATCCGTGCCCGTTATGCGGAGGAAGCCGACCGGGACGATGTGCGGAAGATGAAACAGCTCTGCGAACAATTGAAAAAAACCGAATCGTAATGGCGGCATTTACCGGAATTTATCTTGTGGGATAGATTCCGGTAAATTTTTTTCAAATTAACATTTTGCAAACATATCAGAATCAATTTCCAAACAACCGTGCGGTAAGATAGCACCATCGCAAGGGAACACACAACAATTTGAAGCAGCAAGGAGAAAAGTGATATGAGCAAGTTTGCAGATGTAAATGAGAAGATCGCAGAGGCCGTGGTCGAGGGTTACAAGAAGATCGAGGACGGTGTCGTGAGCGGTTACAAGAAGATTGAAGGCGGTGTCGTTGAGGGATTCAATAAGATGACTGACAAAATCGTGGAAAAGGTTTTCACCAAGGATGGCGAAAGCTTGGAAGAGGCCAAGGCCCGCCTGATGGGCGAGGAGAAGGCTGACTGAATGGAAGGCGGCACCTCGTTTGTTTACCGTTACAGCGCCCCGGTCAATCGGGAAGTGCTGGATATCCGAAAAAAATATAAAACTTATATGAATTGCAGGAGGAATCTTACTATGAACAAAAACGATCAGGAATTTCTGGTGCAGAAGATACGCACCCAGTACACCGAAAAGGAGCACACTCAGCTGGATGAGCTGAAAAAACTGGACCGTAAAGTGAAAAAGCCTGCCAATGCGTTTGCATACATTTTTGGTGCTGTCAGCGCCATTATCATGGGCTGCGGCATGAGTCTGGTCATGACCGACATCGGCTCCATGATCGGCATGGAGAACACCATGGCCCCCGGCATTGTCATTGGTGTGGTCGGTCTGGCTCTGGCCATCATCAATTATCCCATCTACAAGAGCATCCTGAATGCCCGCAAGAAAAAGTACGCCGGAAAAATCATTGCGCTCAGCGACAAGCTGATGAAAGGATAAAAAACAGCGGGGCTGCCCGCTGTTTTTTGTCCTGCGGGCAAAATGCTAACAAAACTTTAACATTTCCGTGTTATACTGCAAGCAACAACAATGTGGGAGGGGATACGAATGTTTCAGATTTTGGTCGTGGAAGACGATGCCGAACTGAACCGGTCGGTGTGTTCCTTTTTGAACCGAAGCGGATATCAGGCCACCGGCTGCCTGAAGGCCTCCGATGCCTATGACGCCATGTACGAAACGGTGTTTGACCTGATCGTATCCGACATTATGATGCCCGATATTGACGGATTTGAATTTGTCAAGACCGTGCGTACCCTGAACGAAAATATCCCGATCCTGTTCATGACAGCCCGAGATGATTTTGCCGCCAAGCAGCGGGGCTATCGGGTTGGTATTGACGATTACATGGTCAAACCGGTGGATCTGGACGAGCTGTTTCTGCGCATCGGGGCGCTGCTGCGCCGGGCCAAGATCGCCTCCAGCCGCAAGTTGACAGTGGGCAGCTTTACCATGGATGTGGACGAGCATACCGCCTGTCTGAACGATGTGGAGATCAACCTGACCAACCGGGAGTTCAGTCTGCTGTATAAACTGCTATCCTATCCCAAGAAGACATTTACCCGAACCCAACTGATGGACGAGTTCTGGGATGCGGATACGGCTTCCGGCCCTCGCACGGTGGATGTGTATATGACCAAGCTGCGTGCCAAGCTGTCCGACTGTGACGATTTTGAGATCGTCACAGTTCACGGTCTGGGCTACAAGGCGGTGATCAAATGACTTCCGATCTGCGAGTGCGCCATGCGCTGCGTTTGGTTAGTCACTTTGCGGTGTTTTTCCTGTTGTTTGGCTTTTTGCTGACCTGCTGCATGTTGTTGTTTGTTTCCACCATGGTTGAGACCATGGATCTAACCCTTGCCTCAGAGCATATTCAGTTGGCGGCAAAGCTGACCTTTATCAACGTGGTGTTCCTCAGTTTGATATGTACCATTGTTGACTTAATTCGCCGGGAAATCACGGTCAATCGCAAAGTGAAGCGAATCAACGATGCGGCACAGAAAATGATGCAGGGTGATTTTAGCGTCCGGATTCCGGTTTCACAAAAACAGGACGAAATGGATGGGTTTGACCGGATCACTGTCTGCATCAATAAAATGGCGGAGGAATTGTCGGGAACCGAAACTCTGCGCACAGATTTTATCGCCAATGTGTCCCATGAACTGAAGACCCCGCTGGCGGTGATACAGAACTACGGAACACTGCTGCAGCAGCCAGATCTGCCGGAAGCGCAGCGGTTGGAATACGCCAAGACCATTACCGACGCATCCCGTCGCCTGGCCAGCCTGATCACAAACATTCTGAAACTGAACAAGCTGGAAAATCAGCAGATCTTTCCTGCGGCCGAGGAGTACGATATCAGCGAGCAGGTGTGCGGATGTCTGCTGGACTTTGAGGAGATCTGGGAACGCAAGAATCTCAACATCGAAACCGATATTGCGGACGGTGTGACAATCCGCTCTGACCGGGAACTGCTGAGCCTGGTCTGGAACAATCTGTTTTCCAACGCCGTGAAGTTTACCCCGGAGGGGGGGACCGTATCGGTTTTCCTGACTTCGGACGAGGAGTATGTGACAGTGTGTGTCCGCGATACCGGCTGCGGAATTTCCAGAGAAGTGGGTGCCCGTATTTTTGATAAGTTTTACCAGGGTGACACGTCCCATGTCACTCAGGGCAACGGACTGGGCCTGACGCTGGTAAAGCGGGTCATCGACATCACCGGAAGTGACATTTCGGTGGAAAGTGAAGTGGGAAAAGGCTCGTCCTTTACCGTGCGTGTACGGAGAGCGTGCGATGGAGAAGTGTAGATCCGTTCTGAAGAAATTGCTGTATCCCCACATGGCGCTCCTGATCCTGCTGGTGCCGGTGGCGGCCGCGTTTCTGATTTATGCCTTTGCCTATGAAACGGCCCATCCCGCGGTGGTGTACGGGTCCTATGTTCTGTCGGCATATGCGCTGGCCATTCTGTGTGTCCGCACCCCGGAGATCATCTACTGGGCGAAAAAAGTAAAGAAAGAAAACCGATATTTTGTGTGCTATTTCTCCGACCCTTGGCTGCGGGTGAAGGTTTCGCTGCACAGTTCGCTGGCAATGAACACGGCGTACGCGGTTTTCCAGCTGGGGTTGGGGTTTCAGCATGGCTCCATCTGGTTTTATGCGTTAGCGGTGTATTATGTGCTGTTGGCCGCCATACGGTTTGTTTTGCTGAAAGAAACGGTAACCGGTTCGCGGGGTGAAAGTCGGTTTGCGGAGCTGCGGCTGTACCGATTCTGCGGCGTACTGTTGTTGGTGATGAATCTGGCGCTGGCCGTGATCGTTGTCTACATTGTCCGGCAAAACCGCGGGTTTGAGCACCACTTCATTACCACCATTGCCCTGGCGGCTTATACCTTCGCCACGTTGGCAAAGGCTGTAGTAAATGTAATTCGGTATCGCAGGTATCAAAGTCCGCTGATGTCGGCCAGTAAAGTGATTGGACTTGTCAGTGCGGTTGTTTCGGTTTTGACACTGGAGACCGCCATGCTGACTGCCTTCGGCGCTCAGAGCGATCCGATGTTCCGTAGAATCATGACCGGAACCACCGGTGGGGCGGTCTGTATTTTTGTGCTTGCCCTTGCGGTATTCATGATCGTTCACGGAACAAAAGAAATGAAAAGAGAAAGAGGAGTTCTCGTCCATGAATACAGAGAATCATAGTGAGGTATTTGAATTCAATTACTCTGCGAAGCAGCAGGAAGAGGTACAGAGAATTCGCGAAAAATATGCCCCCAAAGAGGAAGATAAGCTGGAGCAGTTGCGCCGGTTGGACGCAGGCGTGACCCGGAAGGGAACCGCGGTTTCTCTGGCGGCCGGTATCCTTGGTGCGCTGCTGCTTGGTATCGGAATGAGCTGCTGCATGGTCTGGGGCAGTGTCTGGTTTATTCCCGGGATCCTTGTTGGCCTGATCGGAATTATCGGTGTGGCGCTGGCATATCCCCTGTATGAACGAATCACGAAGAGGGAACGCGCAAAAATTGCACCGGAGATCCTGCGTCTGACCGATGAATTGCTGAAATAAAATGAAGAAGGCCCTGCCGCCGGCAGGGCCTTGTACGTTGTATTCGCTTTAAGTGTTGTCCCTTGCGGCTACGGTGTCGCGGAACAGCAGGGAAATACACCAGATGGCACCCAAGCCAACCAGAGTGTAAACGACCCGGCTGATGGCGCTGTCGGAACCGCCGAAGGCAAAGGCCACTAAATCGAATCCGAACACACCGATGGAACCCCAGTTCAGACCGCCCACGATGGCCAGGATCAAAGCGATTTTATCAATGAGCACGCGTGTTTCCTCCTTATACTGGTCTGCGCATAGTATGAACCAAAAAAAGAAAAGCATACATAAAATGAAAAAGACAGCGTGATCATAACGCTGTCTTTTGAAAAAGTTAAGGGAGATCGAAGTACTGCCGCAAAATACGGTTAGTCTCCTCACCGGGAGAAACCGGGCGGGTTTCTGTGACGGTGCCGTTTTCTGTAATCACGAGCTTGCCGCGGCGCAGAGTGATTTGTTTTTGCGGAGCGAGAGAAACACAGATGGGGTGTGCGGAAAAGGCCGTGTTACCTTTTGCGCTGGCCCAGACGAAGCGGTCGAAGTAGTCGGACATTTTACGCGGAGTCAGCCCGATGGTATACATACGGATGGGGTCTTCGCCGGGGCGGCAGGCCATAATGTCATAGGTGTTTTCACTCAGGGAAAGCAAAGTATATTCATATCCGTCATGCTGAGCGCAGGGGGTGCCGTTGATTTTCAGTACGGGCAGATAGGCGTTGCCGAAGCCCACATCTGCGATGTAGTCGCCCTCTTCAAAGTGAACCAGAGTTGCGACATGAGAATACATATTTTCTCCGGGCTGCACCGCGCCGGAAATTTGGCAGGCGGAGAAACCCATGGAGGTCAGCAGATTGTAAAAGGAGGTGTTCAGCTCGTAGCAGACCCCACCGCGACGGCGCTTAACGACTTTGTCAAACAGAAACTCTTTGTCCAGATTTGGAGTAAAAGAATCTCCCAACAGGTCCAGATTTTCAAACAGAATATGGTAAACATGCAGCCGCTGAAGTTCGATGAGGGTTTCCGGGCAGGGGGTGCCGCTGCCGTGATAATGGATTCGATTGAGATATTCCGCAATAAAGCGTTCATTGGTGAGTGTCATGAAGCATCCTCCTGCAAACTGATATGGAAAAAGGTCTGACGCAATGCGTCAGACCTTTTTCTGGTGCGGGCGACGGGACTTGAACCCGTACGGCCGTGGGCCACTAGCACCTCAAGCTAGCCAGTCTACCAGTTCCAGCACGCCCGCAAAACACTCAATTATTATAGCGGACGACCATTTGTTTGTCAACATTTTCTTTAGTACGGAATGGTATACCAGGTGTGGACTTCAGACAGGTCGGAAAACAGGATGTGGTCGGGCGGCAAAAAGGTGAACAGGGTGATGGCCACGCCCAGAAGAACGACCAGAAAAAAGACCGGCGCACTGTGTCCGGCGGTTTCTTTCAGCCGGCCGGGCAGGAAGAACCCGACCGCCATTAACGCCACGTACAGTCCGATATCAAAGATAGTAGAGGAGCCGCCCAGAGAAATGTGGTACACATAGCCGATGACCAGCATGGCCACACTGATGACAAGAAGGGAAAACAGCCAGCTTCCGCGCAGGCCGCGCCCGGCCTTTCCCGTGACGATAAACATGGCTGCCAGATAGGGCCAGTAAATCACTTTCAGATGCTCCCAAATACTTTCGTTGACGGGGGAAAACAGAGCGGTCACAGGGCTGGGGAACAGGTCGAATAGGAAATGCAGCAAGGCTCCTGCCAGTGTGGTCAATACGAAGGCAGCCAATATGCGCTTGGAGATTTTTGGCATTGACATGAACATCACCTCTTTGTTGTATGGTATGGTACAGACGGGACAAATATGCGGTGTGAAAAAACTGGAAATGCAGGTTTAAAAAATTTGTGCGGGAGGAAGAAAGACTGACGGACGGGCATTTCCAGCCAATTCCATGCCAAAGGTGTGTTTCTTTGCCAAAGGAATTTTGTTTTCGATGAGAAATATTATGATGGGACACAAAGGGTGTCGAATTGAATGAATGGGGTGGTAATTATGCGGCAAAAACAACGCGGCAGGCGGCATAGACTTCGCGTGGTGGCAGGGGTGTTGGCTGCTGCGATCCTCTGGGGAGCAGGAGGTTCGGCCATGGCGGCGAAAACGGTGCGCACCGTGGTTCCGGTGGGGCGAGCGGTAGGGATCAAATTATTTTCCGATGGTGTTCTGGTGGTCGGGTTTTCGGCCATTCCGACGGACGGGGGCAGTGCGGCTCCTGCGAAGGAATGCGGCCTGCGGGAAGGGGACATCATAACCCACATCAACAGCGAGGAGGTAGATACCATTGAGCAGGTGCAAAGCCTTTTGCAGGGATTGGAAGGGGATAAAATGAGTATCCGCTGCCTGCGTGGTGAAAAACAACTGCAAATGACGGCGCAGGCGGTCAAATGTACCAGCGACGGCGAATACAAACTGGGAGCATGGATCCGGGACTCCATGGCAGGCATCGGAACCATGACCTTTTATGACCCGGCGACCGGGACTTTCGGCGCCCTTGGTCATGGGATCAACGACGTGGATACCTGTCGACTGATGCCGCTGCAATCGGGCGGCATCATGGAGGCCTCGGTCACACAGGTACAGAAAGGGACCAAGGGAAATCCCGGCCAGTTGAAAGGTGCCTTTGAAACCGGTGATATCGGTGATCTCCGGGCCAATACCGAGGGCGGCGTGTTCGGGACGCTGAAGGACAAAGCGTTGGTGGAAGGCCTGACGGCGCTGGAAGTGGCCCGTCCGGCACAGGTCAAAATCGGCCCGGCCACCATTCTTTCCAATATCAGTGGGGAAACCGTGAAAGAGTACGCGGTGGAAATCACCAAGGTCATCCCGGCGGAAGACGATGATACGCGTGACATGATGCTGACGGTCACCGACAAGGACCTTTTGGAGGCTACCGGCGGCATTGTACAGGGAATGAGCGGCAGTCCCATCATCCAGAACGGCAAGATCGTGGGCGCCGTGACCCACGTTCTGGTCAACGACCCTACTACAGGGTACGGAATTTTTATCGAGAATATGCTGAAGGCAGCGGGATAAAACTTCTGACAGGGGCATTTGCCCCTGTCTTTTTCTGTACGACCATGTTATAATATGCAAAAAGAAATCAGGGGTGAAAGATTACGGAACTACGGATTGAAAACGGTGTGCTGTGCGGCAATATCCCGGGCGGCTACTGGAACAGTAGTTGGGAGGATGAAGACCGCCTTGTAGAGCTGATCGTGCCGGAAGGGGTTACAGAGATTAAGGAAAGAGCCTTTTACGGAGATCCATGGATCAGCAAAGTAGTCATTCCCAACACCGTCAAAGTGATTGGGAAGGAGGCATTCGCTGTCTGTTCACGCCTTGAAGTGCTTGTCATTGAAGAGGGCGTGGAACGGATTGAAGAAGAAGCTTTCCGTTACTGCCGTATTACAGATATCTCCCTGCCCCAACATTCCCTGAAATACATTGGTGACCGGGCATTTGTTGAAAACCTATTTCGCGAATTGGAATTGCCTCGGGAGTTGGAGCATCTTGGCGCTGCGTCGTTCCGGTGTAACCGAAATCTCGAAACAGTTTCCGTCCCGGGTACGGTCAAATGCATCGAAACAGGTGCCTTTAGAGACTGTTCTGCGTTGGAAACTGTCATTTTATGGAGCGGTGTTGAAGAAATTGGCGAGGATGCATTTTCGGGCTGCCGCAATCTGGCAGAGCTGCACATTCCGGATTCCCTTCGCATAATCGGCAAAAACGCTTTTGAATGCGCTGTGGAATATACGGATGACGGCAGTGTTTTCCCCGATTTTCTTTTACCCTCCCGGGATGTTGTGATCAAAGATGACTGGTTCAAGTATGTTGCCGATACATTTGGCCGCTACAAATAGTTTTGTTGTCCCTAACGACAATCACCCATGAGCGGCAGTCCCATTATTCAGTACGGCAAACTGGTTGGTGCGGTGACCCATGTGCTGGTCAACGACCCCACCACGGGGTATGGCATTTTCATTGAGAATATGCTGAAGGCAGCGGGATAAAGAGATGGCAGGGGCGAAATGCCCCTGTCTTTTTCTGCAAATCTGTGGTATGATAGGAAAAATTCAAGGGGGTGCTGCCGTGGAAGCCAAAGAGTATGTCCGAATTGTGGACGGAAGTGATACCGCCGTGCTGATGATCCACGGCATCGTGGGCACGCCCGCCCATTTCAAGGAGCTTTTACCGTTGATCCCCGAAGAATGGAGCGTCTGCAACCTGCTTCTGGACGGACACGGGAAGGGCGTGCGGGAGTTCGGCGCGTCCTCCATGGCGAAATGGAAGGCGCAGGTATCCAATCGCCTGGAGGAGCTGCTGGCGGCCCATCGGCAGATTTTAATTGTGGGGCATTCCATGGGAACGCTGTTTGCCCTGCGCGCAGCGGTGGAGCAGCCGGAACGCATCGCCGGCCTGTTTCTCCTGAACGTGCCCATGCGGATCCATCTGCCGCCGCGCACCATTCTGGCTGCGATGAAAAATGCGCTCGGGCGGGTCAACCCCGGTGACAAAACAGCCATGGATATGAAAAGCGGCTGCGGTGTGACGCTGACGCCGCGGTTGTGGCGGTATCTTCCTTGGGGCGCGCGGTTTGCGGAGCTGCTGTGTGAGATCGGCAGAGTTCGTAAACTGCTGCCGCAGGTGGCGGTGCCTGTCCTGGCATTTCATTCGCAAAAGGATGAGCTGGTCTCCAACCGGGCGTGGAACGAACTGCGGAGGCATCCAAACCTTGTGCTTCGGATGCTGCCCCGGTCGGGTCATTTTCAGTATGAGGAGAGGGATTTGCAGTTGCTGCGAACCGAACTGAAAAAGCAGATCACCGGAATAAAGAAAGAAGGATGATTTGGAGGTGAGCGGATGCTTTATCTGCTCCTTGCGATACTGTGCAGCGCGCTGGTTTCCGTTTTGATGCGCGTAAGTACGGATAAAGTGACCGGGAGCGTCAGCATGCTGGCGATGAATTATGTAATGTGCCTGATTCTGGCGGTGGTCTATACCGGTGGGGGAGAAACTGCCGTCGGCACGCCGGGGGTGTCCGCTGCCGTTTTCATGGGGATCGTCAACGGCGCTCTGTATTTGTTGGGATTTGTGCTGCTGCAGTTCAATGTGAAGAAAAACGGTGTAGTCCTGTCCACCACCTTCTCTAAACTGGGCCTTTTGGTACCTATGGTGGTTTCGGTTTGTTTCTTTGGCGAACTGCCCGCTCTTTGGCAGATGATCGGATTTGTGCTGGCATTGGCTGCCATTTTACTGATGCATACCGGCGGCGACACGGTGGGGAAAGGGATGCTGGGGGCGCTCGTTCTGCTTTTGTTGGTCAACGGCGGTGCCGACGCCATGTCAAAAATTTATGAAGAACTGGGCGAGGTCAGGTGGTCGGAGTGCTTTTTGCTGGTCACCTTTGGGACGGCACTGATCTTGTGCAGTGCGCTGATGCTGGCAAAGAGGGAGCATCCCGGAAAATGGGAGATGCTCTTTGGGCTGTTGTTGGGAATTCCCAATTATTTTTCCGCCCGGTTCCTGCTGCGCGCCCTGGAGCAGGTGGCGGCCGTCATCGTTTATCCTACATACAGCGTTGCCACCATTCTTGTGGTCACCGCGGCGGGGTTGTGCCTGTTTCGTGAGCACCTTGCAAAGCGTCAATGGATCGCCGTGGG
>JAZOBG010000072.1:0-2038 GCA_045595865.1 Oscillospiraceae bacterium | reverse complement strand
CCCTTGAAATCCACGATGATATCGTAGTTCAGACCCTTGAAGGTGACTGCGGTGACGGTGCCGGTCAGGTGGCTCTCCTCCACGGGGACAAAGTCGATGTCCTCGGGGCGGATGACCACATCCACGGGCTCGTTGGGCTCGAAGCCTGCGTCCAGGCACTTGAAGGTGCGGCCAAAGAACTTGACCTTATAGTCGGCCAGCATAATGCCGTCCAAAATATTACTTTCGCCGATGAAGTCGGCCACGAAGGCGTTCTTCGGCTCATTATAAATATCCTCAGGCTTGCCGATCTGCTGAATGCGGCCCTTGTCCATGACCACAACGGTGTCAGTCAGAGAGTGGGCTTCCTCCTGGTCGTGGGTCACATAGATAAAGGTGATGCCCATAGCCTGCTGGATGCGTTTGAGCTCGTTTTGCATATCTTTGCGCAGACGCAGGTCCAGGGCGGCCAAAGGCTCGTCCAAAAGCAGGACCTTGGGTCGGTTGACCAGAGCCCGCGCAATGGCAACACGCTGCTGCTGACCGCCGGAAAGAGAATCGATCTTCCGGTGCTCATAGCCTTTTAGGCCCACCACTTCCAGCATTTCCTGCACGCGCTCCTGGATCTCGTCCTTGGGCAGCTTGGCCACCTTCAGACCGAAGGCAATGTTGCCGTAAACATCCAGGTGGGGAAACAAAGCATAGCGCTGGAAGACCGTGTTGATCTGCCGCTGATGGGCGGGCATATCGTTGATACACTGGCCGTCAAAGAGCACCTTGCCGGAGGTAGGCGTCAAAAAGCCGCCGATGATCCGCAAAGTGGTGGTTTTGCCGCAGCCGGAGGGGCCGAGCAGCGTGAGAAATTCCTTGTCGTTAAAATAGAGGTTGATACCATCAAGTATCCGCTCCCCGTCGAACTCCATCACAAGATCCTGGAGTCTGATGAGTTCCTTGGACATTATCCTCCCCCGTTTCTTTAGTCAGAATAGGCGCCGAAAATGTGTGCATTTCGACAAGTATAGATATACTGCAAAAAGTGCGGAAAGTCAATATTAAAAAAGGCTTTGACCGAAGCCAAAGCCTTTTAAAAATCACTGGATTTCTGTCAGGTCCATGTAGATCCAGCCAACACCGGTGTAGCCCCAATCCTTGCCGTTGCGCTTGACCTGCTCCAGGATCTGCACATATTCGCCGTAGCGCAGGGTGGTCAGGACCTCGTTGTCCGTTCCCGGTGCCAGACGCACATTCAGCGGCGTTTTGTCAATGACCATGACGGTGCAATTGCGCTTGCCCAGGGTGCCTTCCTCGTAGACCTGGTCCATACACACCCAGCCGTCGGAAGTATAGCCCCACCAGGACCCGCTGATGAAAATCTGCTCCAGGATCTCAAAGCGCATGCCTGATCCCACTATAACAGCCTCGGTGGCCTGCCAGCCGGGCAGATCACAGAAGGCCACGCTGTCTTCCCGGGTCACGCCGAAGCAATAATGGGCGCCAATATGACCTTCCTCATAAACGCCGCGCATATTGACCCAGCCTACTGCGGCAAAGCCCCAGGTACCCTCTGCAGTTTCTGCGACCTCAGAGATCTCCAGCAGAACGCCGGGTTCTGCACGGGCAATGGCTTCGCTGTAGGTGGCGGGCAGCTCATAAATGGGGATAGAATCGGTGGCATAAACCCGGGTATTCACCTCATACGAGTCGAGGATCTCCACCGGGGAGGGACGGGAGCCTTCCAGCACGAACCAGCCGCTGTCGGTCCGGGCCCAGATTGCGCCGTCGAACTGTACGGTCTCATCGTAAGCGACCTCGCTGCCTGCGTAGTAAGTGGCAACCACGGGGGCATCCCAAGCAGGCTCGGCATAGAAATCGGTGGTTTCGGCCAGGGTGTGGGTGGCCTTCGGAGGCTCCTCGGTTCTATCCTTTATGCCGCCCATCAAGCGGTCCAACAGACTGCAGCCGCACAGACTCGAGCAAAGAAGGCAGACGCACAGCACCGCACATAATAATTTCAGCAAGATCCTCTTCATCAGTATTCGCCCCTCTTCATGGAATATAC
>JAZOBG010000071.1:0-13181 GCA_045595865.1 Oscillospiraceae bacterium | reverse complement strand
CGAGCCTACCAACAACCTGGACATCAACGCCATCAACTGGCTGGAGGACTTCCTGCTGGACTTTGAGGGCACCGTCATCGTGGTCAGCCACGACCGCCACTTCCTGAACACCATCTGCACCCACATCGTGGACATCGTCTACAACAAGTTCAAGATGTACGTGGGCAACTACGACTTCTGGTACGACGCTTCCCAGCTGATGCAGAATCTGATGAAGGCTCAGAACAAAAAGAATTCCGAGAAGATCAAGGAACTGCAGGACTTCATTTCCCGTTTCTCTGCCAACAAGTCCAAGTCCAAGCAGGCCACCGCACGCCGCAAACTGCTGGATAAAATTTCTCTGGAAGAGATCCCCGCCTCCTCCCGCCGCTATCCCTGGGTGGGCTTCTCCCCCGACCGCGAGGTGGGCAAGGACATTCTGTTCGTCACCGATGTGTCCAAAACCGTGGACGGCGTCAAGGTGCTGGACAAGGTCAGTTTCATCGTGCAGCACGGCGACAAGATCGCCTTTGTCGGCGACAACGAGAATGCCCACACCGCTCTGTTCAAGATCCTGACCGGCGAGTGGGAACCCGACGAGGGCGACGTCAAGTGGGGCCAAACCGCCACCTACTCCTACTTCCCCAAGGACAACACCGAATTTTTCAACGACTGCGACCTGAATCTGGTGGAATGGCTGCGCCAGTACTCCTCCGACCCCATGGAGAGCTATCTGCGCGGTTTCCTGGGCCGCATGCTCTTCTCGGGCGACGAAGTCTACAAACCCGTCAAGGTTCTGTCCGGCGGCGAAAAGGTGCGCTGCATGCTGTCCCGCATGATGCTGTCCGGCGCCAACGTTCTGCTGCTGGATCAGCCCACCAACCATCTGGATCTGGAGTCCATCGCCGCCGTCAACAACGGTCTGGAGGCCGTCAAGTGCAACGTGCTGGTCTCCTCCCACGACCATCAACTGGTGCAGACCGTCTGTAACCGCATCTTTGACTTTACCGAAGACGGCAAGCTCATCGACAAACGCATGAGCTACGACGAGTATCTGGAGAGCATCGCCGAATCATGAGTCCTGTTCTGATCGCATACCTGTTTGTCTTGAACATTCTGGCTTACAGTCTGATGGGTGTGGACAAAGCCAAAGCCCGTCAGGACAAACGCCGCATCCCCGAAAAGGTACTGTTTCTGCTCGCCCTTCTCGGCGGAAGTCCGGGTTCTCTCGTTGGAATGTACTCGTTCCGCCACAAGACCAAACACTGGTATTTTGTGGTTGGAATGCCCCTGATCCTGATTCTTCAGCTGGCCGCCGCGCTTTGGCTGTGCCGCTGATCCTTTGATCGAAAGAAGGATGCCTATGCCCAATGTAATTTTGCTGCTTGCCCTGGCTCTTGCGGGCGGCGCGGGTGGATTTTTCCTGCGCAGATGGGAACTGGCCACCGTGTTTGAACCCAGCGGTTTGGCCGCCCCATGGAGCGCCCCTTCGCTGCTCTTGATCGCTTTGAGTGCAGTGTTGGCCGCAGCCTTCATTTTTCTCTGCCGAAAGACCAAATACGAGCCAACCGATTACACCGAGACCTTTGGCGCCCCAAACTGCTGGCTCCATCTGGGCCTGACAGCTCTTGCCGCGGCGACCATGCTGTTCGCCGGTGTGCTGGGATTGCGATACAACAGCTACTGCGGAATCCTCTGCAAGCTGATGAATTTCATGTGCATTCTGTCGTTCTTTTGTGTTCTGGTTTCTGCGTGGTGCAATTTCCGCGGAAAAAACCAGCGTTTCAGTCTGGCCTTGCTGGCACCGGGCTACACCCTCTGCCTCTGGCTTGTCTCGGCCTATCAGGAGCAGGCCGCCGATCCGGTCGTTCTGGACTATGTGTACCAACTGCTGGCCATTATCTGTACCTTGATCGGACTGTATTTTTCCATCGGCTTTTCCTTTGTCCGTCCCAAAATCCGGCGATGCACCGTGTTCACCCTGCTTGGCATCTACTTCAGCATGGTAACTCTAGCCGACCCCCACTCCACGGCCGACCGGCTTTTGTTCCTGTTCTGCATCCTGTATCAGCTGGCTAACATTTCGGCCCTGCTGTACCATACCTTTATCTCGTACACTCCGACACAACCTGTCGAAACCAATAACACTCAGGAGGTAACCCCGGATGAGTAAGAAATTTTATATCACCACTCCCATTTATTATCCCTCTGACAAGCTGCACATCGGCCACACCTACTGCACCGTGGCCACCGACGCCATGGCCCGCTACAAGCGCCTGACCGGCTACGATGTCATGTTCCTGACCGGCACCGATGAACACGGTCAGAAAATCGAGGACAAGGCCGCCGAGGCCGGTGTCACGCCCCAGCAGTTTGTGGACAACATCGTGCAGGGCGAGCGCGGCATTCTCGACCTGTGGAAACTGATGAACATCTCCAACGACCGCTTCATCCGCACCACCGACGACTACCACGTTGCCGCCATCCAGAAGATCTTCAAGAAGATGTACGACAACGGCGACATCTACAAGGGCACCTACAAGGGCAAGTACTGCAAGCCCTGCGAGTCCTTCTGGACCGAGAGCCAGCTGGTGGACGGCAAATGCCCCGACTGCGGCCGCGAGGTGCGGGACGCCGAGGAGGAGGCGTACATCTTCCGCCTGTCCAAGTACGCTGACAAGGTACAGGACCTGCTGGAAAATACCGATTTTCTGGAGCCCCGCTCCCGCGTGCACGAAATGGTCAACAACTTCATCAAGCCCGGTCTGGAAGACCTGTGCGTCTCCCGCACCAGCTTCACCTGGGGTGTGCCTGTGGACTTTGACCCCGGTCATGTGGTCTACGTGTGGATCGACGCGCTGAGCAACTACATCACCGCTCTGGGCTACGAGAATGACAAGTACAACGATTATGCCGACTTCTGGCCCGCCGACGTGCACTTCGTGGGCAAGGAGATCGTGCGTTTCCACTCCATCATCTGGCCCGCCATGCTCATGAGCATGGGCGAACCCCTGCCCAAGAAGGTCTTTGGCCACGGCTGGCTGCTGCTGGACGGCGGCAAGATGTCCAAGTCCAAGGGCAACGTGGTGGACCCCTACGTTCTGGCCGAGATGTTCGGCGTGGACGCTCTGCGCTTCTTCCTGCTGCGCACCTTCCCCTTCGGCTCTGACGGCAACTTCTCCAACGAGGCCCTGATCCAGACCATCAACGTGGATCTGGCCAACGACCTGGGCAACCTGCTCAGCCGCACCACCGCCATGGCCGGCAAATACTTTGGCGGGACCCTGCCCGCCGGACGCAAGGCCGATGCTCTGGACGACGAGCTGATCGGTATGGCTTCCGAACTGCGCGGCAAGTACGAGGAGCACATGGAGAAGTACGCCTTCCAGAATGCTCTGGCCGAGGTGTTCAAGGTCATTCAGCGTGCCAACAAGTATATCGACGAGACCGCTCCCTGGGTTCTGGGTAAGGATGTGGCCGCCAACGGCGACCGTCTGGCCAGCGTGCTGTACAACCTGCTGGAGACCACCCGCATCTGCGGCGTGCTGCTGACCCCCTTCATGCCCGAGAGCATGGACAAGCTGTTTGACCAGTTGGGTGCCTGCGAAAACTGCCGCACCTGGGAGTCTGCCGCTGCATGGGGCAGCCTGAACGCCACCGTTTCCGTCACCAAGGGTGAAAACCTGTTCCCCCGCATCGACATGGAGAAGGCGCTGGCCGAGCTGGAAGAGGCTCGCTTGGCTGCCATGGCTCCTGTCAAACCCGCCGTCGAAACCGAGCCCTTTGCCGAGGACGTGGACTTTGAGACCTTCTGCAAGTCCGATTTCCGCGCCGTCAAGGTCAAGGACTGCCAGACCGTCAAGAAGTCCAAGAAGCTGCTGCAGTTCACGCTGGACGACGGCTCCGGCACAGACCGTCAGATCCTGTCCGGCATCGCCCAGTACTACAAACCCGAAGATCTGGTGGGCAAAACGCTGGTTGCCATCGTCAACCTGCCTCCCCGCAAGATGATGGGTCTGGACTCCTGCGGCATGTTGATCTCTGCCGTCCACAAGGAAAATGAGGAGGAGCGCCTGAACCTGCTGATGGTGGACGACGCCATCCCCGCCGGCGCAAAGCTCTGCTGAGCCTGCAACCATAGCCTCCGCGAGACAAAAGCGATGCCTTCGTTCCACGGATGAAGGCATCGCCTTCTTTTCCTGTGCCCACTTCGTTCCATACCCCAAGGAGGGAATTCTATGTCTTCCACCAAGAAAACCCACCAAATCGTGTTCACCGCGCTGTTCGCCGCGGCCATCACCATCACCACCGCCTACATTCTGCATATCCCTCTCCCCAACGGCGGATATATCCATGTGGGCGACGCTCTGATCTATCTTTGCGCCTGCCTGCTGCCCACCCCCTGGGCCGTGGCCGCCGGCGCCATCGGCGGCGGGCTGGCCGACCTGTTGACCTACCCGCTGTATGTAATGCCCACCCTCATCGTCAAGGCCGTCATCTGCCTGCCCTTCACCAACAAGCAGGAACGCGTGCTCTGTCCCCGGAACGTGGCCGCTATCTTTTTTTCCGGACTGCTTTCTCCCACCCTGTACGGCGTTGCCGATATGGTGATTTCCGGTACCCTCGGCGCCTTTATCCCTCAGTTTCTGGGCACTCTGATTCAGTCTGTGGGCAGCGGCATTATCTTCATTGTTCTGGCCTTTGCCGCCGACCGTCTGAAGCTGAAGAAACGCCTGCAGGTCAACTGATCTGCTCCCTTGCCTTTTCCTCCGAAAACGGGTATGATATCAGCATGGAATTGCGAGGTGACCACAATGGGTCTTTTTGATACTCATGCACATTATTATGACGATGCTTTTGACATCGACCGGGACGAACTGCTCTCTACACTGCCTTCCCAAGGCGTAGAACTGATCGTCTGCCCCGGCTGCGATGTGGCATCTTCTCAGGCCTGCATCGAACTGGCAGCCAAGTATGACTACATTTACGCCGCTGCAGGCTTTCACCCCGAAAACCTGCAGGGTGTGAAGCTGTCCGATGTGGATCAGATCCGCACCCTCTGCGCCACTCCCAAGGTGGTGGCCGTGGGCGAGATCGGTCTGGACTACTACTGGGTCAAGGAGAAGGCGGAGCGCGCCTTTTCCCGGGAAATGTTTGACGCTCTGCTCTCTTTGTGCGAAGAGCTGAACCTGCCCGCCATCGTCCATGATCGGGATGCCCATAAAGATACGCTGGACATTGTGCGCGCCCATCCCAAGGCACGGGGCGTGTTCCACTGCTATGCCGGCAGTCTGGAGGATGCCAAGGTGCTGGTCAACATGGGCTGGATGATCTCCTTTACCGGAAACATCACCTTCCATAATGCCCGCCGCGCGCCCGAGATCCTGAAGTGGCTGCCGTTGGAGCATTTGATGCTGGAAACCGACGCACCTTATATGGCCCCTGAACCCTTCCGGGGTAAACGCTGCGATTCCTCTCTGATCCCCTATTCCGCCGCCAAGGTAGCTGAATGCAAAGGCAACATTTCTGCCGAGGAAGTCCTGCGCATCACCTGCGAAAACGGAAAACGTTTCTTCAACATTGGAGTGTAATGTCATGCAGACCATCTCTTACGAATATGAAGGTTCCCTGTATGTGAACCTGACCAACCGCTGCAACTGCGCCTGCGTGTTCTGCCTGCGCCACAACGGTCACAAGGGCTCCATTTACGCCGACAATCTGTGGCTGGAGCATGAACCCACCCGGGACGAGGCGCTGGAAGATCTGCTCAAGCGTGATCTGGCAAGCTATCCCGAGATCGTCTTCTGCGGCTTTGGCGAGCCCACCTACCGCATTGACGACATCCTCTGGCTGGTGGATGAAATGAAAAAGGCGGTTCCCAATCTGCCCTCCATCCGTATTAACACCAACGGCCACGCCAATCTGATCCACGGCCGGGATGTGACGCCCGAGCTGGCCGGGCGCATCGATGTGTTGTCCATCTCGCTCAACGGCTCCACCTGTGAGGAATACGTGAAGGTCACCCGTCCTCAGGCCGGCGACGCCGCATGGGACGCCATGCTGGACTTTACCCGCAAAGCTGCAAACGTTGTCCCTCAGGTCAAGATGACCATTGTCAACAAGGACAAAACTCCCGAGGAGATCGAGGCCTGCCGTACCATGTGCGAAAAATTGGGTGCCGTCCTTCGTGTACGGGAATACATCCCTGATTAAGAGCAAAACAGTCTGGCCCTTGTCGGTTCCTGTCGAACAGAATCGGCAAGGGCCGTATTTTTGTAACCATCTTAAGTAATTTGTAATCTTTTCTGTGTTGTTTTTTTCTCTGTTTTGTGTCATAACTTGTGTTAGTCTGGAAAAATACTGCTTGCGCTTGTTTTCTGCCAAGGAGGCCCTATGTTCCGAATCGGATTGCGAATTTTTATCACAACACTGCTTCTCCTGTGCCTGTTTGCGGTTTCCCCTCTGGCGGCCGAGGCATCCCATGCCGATACTGCTGCCGAAACCGAGGGAATCTCCAGCCCGCAGCGGCTGTTCGACGGGAGCAGAAGTACATATGTGCGCATTCCTGAGGGTGCGTCGGTCACCCTGTCCCGCACCGACGGCATTGCGGCGGTTTACATTGAATTCGACCGCATTCCGCAGGCGTGGTTTCTGTCCGATGCCAACGGCAATTCGATCCGCTGCGGACAGAACGGATTCCTTCACGAATTTGTCGATGTTTCCGCTTGGTTTGACGCTCTGCCGGAAACGCTGACGCTGACCTTCCCGGAAGGTACCGTGATCGCCGACATTTACGCTTTTTCCTCCGGTGCGCTGCCCGACTGGGTGCAGATCTGGAACCCTCCCTGCGAGCAGGCCGATCTGCTGCTGCTTTCCTCCCACTCCGACGATGAACAGCTGTTTTTCGCCGGTGTGTTGCCCTACTATGCCGTCGAGCGTCAGCTCAACGTACAGGTCGTCTATGCGGTGCAGCACTTTGAGGCCTGGGGCGCCCCCGACCACCAGCGCCCCCACGAGCAGCTGGACGGTCTTTGGACGGTAGGTGTGCGCAACTACCCCGTCATGTCCGACTTCCCCGACCTGTACTCGGAATCCAAGGACCGCACCGAGGCCTTTTCTGCCGCGCAGGAGGTTTATCAAAACGTCGGAATTACCTACGAAGATTTTGTGGGTTACATCACCGAATGTATCCGCCGGTTTGAACCGCTGGTGGTGGTTTCCCACGATCTGGACGGTGAGTACGGTCATGGCACCCATGTTTACACCGCCGCCGCCTTGACCGAGGCCATCGCACTGGCCGCAGACGAGACCCAATTCCCCGACAGCGCCGCCGCTTACGGCCCGTGGACGGTGGAAAAGACCTACCTGCATCTGTATGAAGAAAACCGGATCACCATGGATTGGGATACCCCCTTGGAAAGTCTGGGCGGCAAGACCCCCTTTGAAGTGACCCAGGAGGGCTTTGCCTGCCACAAAAGCCAGCACTGGGGCTGGTTTTACAAATGGATCTACGGCACCTCCGATGCCCCCATCACCAAAGCGTCTCAGGTGCGCGGATACTCCCCCTGCCGTTACGGCCTGTATGACACCAAGGTCGGTCCTGACATGACCGGCGGGGATTTCTTTGAAAACGTGGAGACCTATGCACAGCGTGCCGCACGAGCCGCCGCGGAAGAAGCCGCACGCCTGCAAGCCGAGGAGGAAGCCCGTCTGCAAGCGGAAGCCGAAGCTCATGCCAAAGCAGAGGCCGAAGCTGCCGCTAAGGCACAGGCCGAGGCCGAGGCAAAAGCACAAACAGAGGCAGAGGCAAAGGCTCAGGCCGAAGCACAAGCCAAAGCCGAACAAGCCGCCGCTGCACAGGCTGCCGCCGAAGCCGAAGCCGCCCGACAGACCCGTGTCCGGCAGATCTCAATGTTCGCCGGTCTTGCCGCCGTTCTTTGCGCAGCAGGACTGCTTGCCGTTCTTCTGCGCAGAAAAAAGGTTCGGGCGAAGCACTGACCCATTCCGTCACGTTACAAAAGGAGGGATCATCGTTGCATTCCGTTTCGGTTATTATTCCCGCTTACAAACCGGATCAAAAGTTAATAAAGACACTTGCCGATCTGGTCGAAATCGGATTTTCCGATATCCTTGTGGTGGATGACGGCAGCGGCGAAGGGTTTTCCTCGATCTTCTCTCAAGTCGCTGCCATGCCTCAGTGTACCCTTTTGCGCCATCCGGTCAACCGCGGCAAGGGAACAGCCCTGAAAACCGCCATGACCTTCTTTCTGGACAACCGTCGGTCGCAGACCGGCGTGGTCACCGCCGATGCCGACGGACAGCATTTGGCAAAGGACATTGCCGCCGTGGCAAAAGCCATGCAGGAGAGCGGAACCATCACCTTCGGCGTCCGTGATTTTTCCGATCCCAAGGTGCCCGCCCACAACAAGGCCGGCAACCGGATCACCGCCTGTGTGTTCCGTCTGTTCTTTGGTATGAAGCTCCGCGATACCCAGACCGGCCTGCGCGCCTTCCCCCGCGCCGTTTTGCCCGAGATCGCACAGGTCAAGGGCGACCGCTATGAGTTCGAAACCGAGATGCTGTTCCAAATCAAAAAATCCAACCTCCCCTTTGGTGAGGTGGGCATTTCCACCGTCTATCTGGAAGAGAACAATTCCTCTCATTTCCGGGTGGTACGGGACAGCATCCGCATTTATTCTCTGATTCTGAAATACCTGTTCAGTTCCATCGGTGCCGCCGTCATAGATGAGGGAGCTTTTTTCCTGTTCAAAAAACTGCTGGGAACCGCTGTTTTTCTCGGTTTTATCCCAACCACCTTCCTTGCCGCTTTTTTTGCCCGGGTGATCTCCTCCCTTATCAATTACCTGATCAACGCCAAGGTGGTCTTTGAGGGCCAAACCAACCGAAAGACCCTGATTCGATATTACATCCTTGCGGCCGTTCAGATCATCGTATCTGCCGCCGTGGTGTTCCTGTTTGAAAACCTGCTTTCCATTTCTTCCGCATTCCTGTCCACACTGGTCAAAATTATGGTGGATACCGTGCTGTTTTTCTTCAGCTTCCGTATTCAGCATATTTGGGTCTTTAACGATACCGCTCCCGGAGAAAGGGCCAAAATTCGATGAAAAAACGCAGAATATCCTTTAACCTGATTTATCTGATCTATGTTCTTTTACTTGCCGCGCTGGTCACGGTCGCGGTACTGTATGTGCGCGCCCTGCTGTTTGACTACGAAGCCTCCCAACCCGAAGTGCAGGTGCAGGCCGCCCTCAGTCAGCTGATTTCCGATGCCGACGATGCCGAAGATTTCTGGGTCAAATATGCTCTGCCCGAGGTCACTGCGGGCTCCTTTGAACAAAACTGCGACATTCAGGCGGAATACTGCTCCCTGTTCAAGGAAGACGCACTGACGGTTTCTCAGACTGGCGGCGCCGAGGACGAGCTGGTTTACACCGTGGAGCGGGACGGCCTTGCGCTGGCCCGAATCAAACTGAAGGCCGCCGGCCCCGCCGTCACCAAACTGGCTGTACTCAGTCTGCGGGAGTGGGTGCTGGAGTCGGTAACCCCCATCGTGGAGACCCATGATTACACCCTGACTGTCCCCAATTCCTTTGATGTGCAGGTCAACGACACGATCCTGACCACAGCACACGGCATTCCCAACGGTGAACGCCAAACCGAATACACCGTGACCGGTCTGTATCTGACTCCCGAATTCACCATTACTGACCCGGAGGGTACCAAAGCCGAGTACACTCTGAAAAACGGCCGGGTCATGGTGGAGTTCTTCGACTATTCCCTGACCCTACCCGCTGCTCTGACGGTAGAGGTCAACGGACAACCCGCCGACGGGACTTCTGCCGGAGACGGTCTGGTACACTATGACATTGCAACTCTGACCAAACCGACCGTGTGCATCCGGGACGATTACGGAAACACCGTGAATTACGAGGGCGGCGATGAGCTGCCCCTGACCTACGTCACCATTACCGCAGACAGCCGCTGCACCGTCCGGGCAAACGGCGATTCCATCCCCGAACACCGTGTCGTCACTCACATTGACCCCGAATACTCACAATTTTCCGACTTCGTGGCCGACCTGCCCACCATCTGTGACTACACCATCGTCGTGCTGCAGGAAAACGCCGAAATCTCGGTAATCGATGGCGCAGGCAACTCCATTCCCCTGGACAAAAGCAAAACCTCCCATGATTTGACCGGTTGCGTTGCCCGTCTGGATTCCGTCCCCGATGCGGTGACCGCACAGGTGGATGTTCTTCAGGTCGCCCAGATGTGGAGTATGTTCCTGACCGACGATCTGCCCTTTGAGGCGCTGGAACCTCACCTGATCGCCGGATCCTACCAGCACAATGTTGCCGTCAAATACGCCACCGGTGTGGATATTAAATACACCAGCAAACACACGCTGGCCGACCCCGCCTTTACCGAAAATTCCGTCACCAACTTCACTTGGATCACCGAAGACTGCTTCTCTGTGGATATTTCCTTTGTCAAGCATATGCGTCTGTATTACGGTGCCATGGTGGACGACCCCATGAACGATCGCTTCTATTTCGTCCGCTGCGACGACACCGACAACGGCGTGGACGACCCTGCCTGGAAACTGGCAAGCATGAAGGAGGTGGTATGATGCAGGACAACAACACCAACTTCGCCGTCGAAAAACCGGCACAAATGACCACCCGCCCTAAAAAGAGTATTGGCCGCATCATCGGAAAAACGCTGGCACGAATTTTGGCCGTACTGCTGACCTTTGTGGTGGCTGTTGCCGCTACATTGCTGATTTCTTTGAATCTGATCTGCTCCAATACCTTCCCCTCGGCCCAGCAGATGTTCGTTACCACCATTCTGGAAACCGGACAGCTCAAATTTCTGGCTTCCTGGTTTCTGGACGCCGATGAGATCCAGGCTATTGTGGACCAAAACTCCATGAAGGAGCTGAATGCCGAAGTGGATGCCGACCTGATCCAGATCGGCGGCACATCCGGAAGTGTTTCTGTAGGCGAAAACCAGGAACAGCAACCCAACACCCAGCCTCAGCAGGACATCGAGATCGTGGAAGTGGCCGGCACCACCTACACCGGCACCATGATGATCGTCAAGGACCCCTCCCGCATCAGTCTGGCCACCATTTATCCCTGGCGGGATGAGGGTGTAACGCTGGACACGCTGGTCAACTCCAACGGCGCCATTGCCGGCATCAACGGCGGGTTGTACGACTCCACCAACAACACCGGCGGCAAGCCCTACGGCGTCATTGTCTCCAACGGTGAGATCCAGTACAACAAACCCTATGAGTGGCCCGGTCTGGTTCTGATCGGTTTTGACGAAAATCACATCCTGCAGATCATTGATATTGCCGGCATGAATGCCACCGAAGTAGAAACCCTCATTCGCGAGAAAAAGATCCGTGACGCCGTTACCTTTCAGGAAGAGGCCAGCGACGCAAACAATCACTTCGTACAGCTCATCATCAACAACGAGCCCCGCCAGATGCACGGCTCGGGCAGCGGCCTGAACCCCCGCACCGCCATCGGTCAGCGTGCCGACGGTTCGGTGCTGCTGTTCGTCACCGACGGCCGCGGCAAGTCCGGTCATCTTGGTGCCTCCAGCGGTGACCTGATTCAGGTCATGCAGCAGTTCGGCGCCGTCAACGCCGCCAATCTGGACGGCGGCAGTTCCTCCTGCATGTACTACGACGGGGAATATCTGATGACCAGCGTGACCTTCTACTATTCCAACTCCTCGTGGAAGCTGCCTGCCGGCTTTATCGTGAAATAAGTTCAAAACCATGCCTTCCCAAACGGAAAGGCATGGTTTTTGTTGTTCTATGTTATTTTTCCCAAAGATTGTCCATGTTGATTCCGACCACGTTGCGCCCCCGGTGGAACAGTACACGGTTGACCGGCTTGCCGTCACCGTTCAGCACGGGCTGCTTTTCCCGGGTCAGCGGCACATCCTGACCCCAGAAGCTGGGCATCTCACAGGGCACTGCCGTTCCGGCCAGAACATCCTCCAGAACCGCGATCACATTGGGCAGGCAGTCGCCGCCCAGCGGCATACCCAGCGCACGGAAGTCGTGATGTCCGTTATAAATGCGGTCGTACCGATCGCCCATTTGCTGCAGCCGCTTCATGTAACGCAGGGTGGTCTCCACCGGAATAGAGCCAATGCCCAGATTGTAGTTGAGGGCATCACCGCAGAACAGGCACCGGGTCTGATTGTCCAGAAAAACCATCTCACCGGGGGAGTGACCGGGACATTCGTAGGCGGTAACGATGCGTCCACCACCCAGATCGAACTCCTGCCCATCGTAAAGGTCATAAATCACAGGCATGTTGCCGTATGCTTCCGGCTCACGCAAATCCACATTGATATCATAGGGATACAAATTGAACATGGTGAAATAACCGCCGATGCTGCTTTTCTGGCGGCGGGCAATGCGCTCGGTATCAAACTTGCGGCGCGCCGTATCCTGTGGGATGGGCTTATCCAGATCTTTCGGGTGGATCCAGATCTCGTCAAACTGGCGGGCATTGCCGGTGTGGTCGATATGTCCGTGGGAAATAACCACGATCAACGGCTTGTCGGTGATCATTTCCACCGCGCCGCGCAGGTCACCGATACCCATGCCGCAGTCGATCAGCATGGCCTTTTCGGTGCCTTCCAGCAGAAATATGCTGGCGCAGTCAAATTCATCTATTTCCCATGTACCCTTTTCAAACTGAACCATCGGATAAAGTTTGGTCAGCATAATCGCCCTCCTCGTTGTTTTTTTCAGTATATCACAATTCCCAAATTGGGGCTATGCAAAAAACCGTTCACCGCCGGGTTGTCCGGCCGTGAACGGTTTTGATCTGTCAGTCTACTTTTTCGACCCAGCCGTAGGGATCTTCGATTTTGCCCCACTGGATGCCGGTCAGGGTGTCGTACAGCCGCTGGGTCAGCTCACCGATCCTGCCGCCGTTGATCGTCACATGGCGGTCTCCCCAACCCATCTCGCCCACGGGAGAGATCACGGCTGCGGTACCGGAACCCCATGCCTCCTCCAGTTTTCCGGCCTCGGCGGCAGCAAAGAGTTCCTCGGCGGAAATCAGGCGTTCCTCCACCTCATAACCCCAGCTGCGCAGCACTTCCAGACAGGAGCGGCGGGTGATGCCGGGCAGAACCGGGCCAAGTCG
>JAZOBG010000070.1:0-2725 GCA_045595865.1 Oscillospiraceae bacterium | reverse complement strand
GCCTTGTTTGCAGAGGGGGCAGACAAAATCGTCGCTCATGGGGCCTTCGTGAACATAGCCGCAGATGGTGCATTTCCATTTTTCCATTGTTGTTTCCTCCATTTATAAAATAAATTTCAGTGATTGCCGCAGGAATGGGAGCCACAGCCGTGGTCGCCGCAGGTGTGACCTTCGCCGTGACTGTCGTGGTGGCTGCAGCGGACATTGGGATTATATCCCAACCGACCGGCCAGATATGCCTGCACCGCCGCGTCAGCGTCGCCCTGAACGCCGCCGTATAGCCGGATGCCGGCATTGGCCAGTGCCATCTGAGCACCGCCGCCAATGCCGCCGCAAATCAGAATGTCGGCATTCAGCACGCTCAGAACACCGGCCAGAGCGCCGTGGCCGCTGCCGTTGGTGCTGACCACCTCGGAGTGGACGACAGTGCCGTTTTCCACATCGTACACCTTGAAGGCGGGAGTGTGGCCGAAGTGCTGAAAAATCTGTCCGTTGTCGTAAGTTACTGCGATTCTCATGTGGTACTCTCCTTGTTTCTGTACTGCAAAGGGGGATATCTTTCCTTTTGCGTTGTTTTGTGATACAATCATACCACCATAAAAATGGGCCGTCAACCGGCCCCGGAGGATACCATGACCAAAATTTTGTTTGTCTGCCATGGGAATATTTGCAGAAGCACCATGGCGGAGTATGTGATGAAGCATCTGGTGCGCAAGGCCGGGTTGGAGGGCGAGTTTTACATCGACTCGGCGGCTACCTCGCGGGAGGAGATCGGAAACGGCGTCCACCACGGCACCCGGCGCAAACTGGCTCAGATGGGGGTGTCCTGCGGCGACCATCGGGCGCGGCAGATGACCCGGGCCGATTACGACAAGTTCGATCTGCTCATTGGCATGGACAACGCCAACATCCGAAACATGACGCGCATCGCCGGCGGCGACCCGGACGGGAAAATCCGCATGATGTTGGACTATACCAACCGCCCCGGTGAAGTAGCCGACCCTTGGTACACTGGGAATTTTGACGAAACATGGGATGACGTATTGGAAGGTTGTACGGGCTTGTTGGCGAAACTGAAATAATGGGGCCCCCGGCAAAGCTGAATGACTTTGCTGGGGAAAGGACGAGCATCGAAATGAGCGAGTTGTGCCGTATCCGGCGCAATGAGGGATATGAAGATTGCGAGGACGCGGTATACCGGGAACTTTGACGAGACTTGGGATGATATCTTCGAGGGTTGCACAAATCTGCTGGAACAGTTAAAATCGGAGTAACAGCTGAATTTGACCGAAAGGGGGGAATCGCCGTGAACAAGCAGCGCAGGGCAGACCTTTTGCTGGTGCTGGTCACCTGCTTCTGGGGCACGTCTTATTTTCTCACTGACCTGTGCATGACCGGCATGACCCCCATGAGCCTGAACGCCTTCCGGTTTCTCATCGGATTCGGAGTTCTGGCCGCCGTCTTTCGGAAAAAGATGTGGCCGGTCTCCCGGGCCACCTTGAAATACGGTGTGCTGGTGGGCCTCGCCCTGTCGGCGGTATACGTATTTTACGCTTACGGCATCCTGTATACCTCCATCACCAACGTCGGATTTATCTGCGCTCTGCCGGTGGTGACCACGCCGCTGATCGAGTTCGCCGTGACCCGCAAGCGGCCCAATAAGAAGCTCTTTGCGGCACTGGTGGTCTGCACCGTCGGCATGGCTATGCTGACCCTGAACGAGCAGTTCAAGCCCGCCCTCGGTGACATTCTTTGCCTTGGTGTGGCGGTGTTCTACGGGGTGGATCTGGTGGTCACCGACCGCGGGGTCCACCAATCGGATGTGGACCCCCTGCAGATGGGGGTCATCCAGCTTGGCGTGGTGGGTGTGGTCACCCTGATCCTGACGCTGGTGCTGGAAAAGCCCACCCTGCCGCCCACGGGGAAAATCTGGGCCGCCGCCCTGTTTCTGGCCATTTTCTGCACCGGCATCGCTTTTGTGGTGCAGACGGTGCAGCAGCAGTACACCACTGCCAGCCATGTGGGCCTGATCTTTACGCTGGAACCGGTCTTTTCGGCCATCGTGGCCTTTGCTCTGGCCGGGGAGCGCCTGCGCCCCATGGGCTATGCGGGCGCCGTGCTGATGCTGGCCAGTCTGGTGCTGATGGAGCTGGATATCGGCTCCATTAAAGAGAAGTTGAAAAAAACGAAATGAAATACAGACAGGCCGCCCGGTATTTCGGGTGGCCTGTTATGGTTCTGCCCAGCAGGGGCAGGTATGGGTGGCTTCGCAAACGGTCAGGGGGAGAATGGCGCACAGGCCGTACCACGCGGTCAGGGGAACACCCTTGTGGGTATAGACGGTTTCCGGGCGGAAATGGATGCAGGAACCGCAGGTAAAAGGCTCCGGAGGGAGATGGTTCGGTTCGCTCATAGGATCACCTCTACTTACAGAATATCTGAAAATCAGATAAAATGCAATATCTGAAATCAAGATAACATATTCTTGTAGCGGGTGATGTATATGCGCTACGAGATGATGAAATATGAGAACATCCGAAATTTACGCATTGACAAGGGTTATACGCAAAAAGAAATTGCCGAATACCTGAACGTGAAGCAGAACACCTATTCCCAGTACGAGATCGGTGTGCTGAATTATCCGTTGGATGTGGTGGTCAAGCTGGCTGATTTTTACGGCGTCAGTGTGGATTATCTGTTGGGGCGCACCGATGTGAAGAAGCCG
>JAZOBG010000069.1:0-6759 GCA_045595865.1 Oscillospiraceae bacterium | reverse complement strand
AAACGTTCAACGAAATCAGATCCGTGTTATCGGCAAAGGGCTGCATAGAAATAGAGGGGGCGACGCCGATGCGATCCGAAAAAGTCAGAAACTCAATGATGGTCTCCATTCGATCCAACTGAAGATCCTGTTCTCTTGCGGAGGGACAGATTTTGATGTGGTCGTCGTAGTACTCCACCCCGCGAAGAGGCTGCTCCCGAAGAAAAACGAACGGATAGGAAGCAAGTTCACGAAGGTGGATCTTCCGTTGGGCCAGATGCGCCATATGTCTGTGAACAAAGAATACGTCCTCAAAGGTGCCCAGACTGTATTCGGCTAATTCCGGCACAGGTTTATCTGTTTTGGAAGGAATGGGTTTAAAACTTGGTCGGAGGACAAATGCCAAGTCAACGGTTCCACTCAGCAGGGCGGTTTTCAATGCGTGACGATTAATTACACTGTTGTGAAATACAATGTTGGGGTATGCATGTTTAAATTCTGTAATAATACTATGAAACGTGTGTTGAAGGGACAACCCATTAAAACTGATATTGATCGAACCGTAATCCAGATTTCGAATGGCTGCGGCCTGTTGCTCGGCATCAATCAGAGTTTGTATCGCGGGAGCAATTTGGTGATACAGGCGGGTTCCCTCGGCGGTCAATCGGACTCCGCGAGGGTGACGTGAGAAAAGGGAATACCCAAGCTGTCCTTCCAGTTTCTGAAGCTCCTGAGAAACGGCGGGGCGGCTGATGCTGAGTTCCTCGGCGGCTTTTGTTATACTTTGATGCTTGGCGACGGAGCAAAAAAGTCTAAAGTATTCAAGGTTGACAGGCATATTTATCACCCGATCCTAAGATGTTAGTAAAACTTACGGCTTGCGTAAATTATATCTACTTTTCATATTCTGAAAGCAACGGTACAATACTTTGTACAAGTATTGTACGATGATTCGCCGTGCCGCGTCAATTGTTTTTGGGCAAAAGCTTTTCTTTGCAGCAAAGAATTGTTTTTTGATGTTGGGCTTAGGTGTCGTAAAAAATTTCGGCTAAGAAGAACTTTTTTGCCCATATTTTAACTTGTATTCGTTTGTTGTGTGAAAAAACCCAACAGTTTGCGAATAAATTGTGAAAAGGAGATGTAGAAATGAAAAAAGCAGTAAAACGGATCCTGTCGATTTGCGTGTGCCTGGCTATGCTGCTCAGCGGCGTTATGGCAGCCCCTGCCGACAAAGCGGAGGGTGAGTCCTGCCTGAAGGTGGGCGCAGGCAACAGCAAGATCACCTTCGATGCAGCTCTGTTTCCTATGGAAGGGTTTGATGGCAGTATCCATGATGATCCCTATGTCCGTGTGTTCCTGTTTGAGAACGGGGAGAAGGTCTGTTTTATCTCCGTAGAGCTCGTTACCGTTGGTAACGGCACCTTGGATGCCATCCGTACTCTGGTCACCGAAAAGACCGGCATCCCATCCGAAGATATTTGGATCGCCAGCACACACGCTATTACTACCCCCCACGAGCCCAAGCAAGAGCCTGCCAAGTCCTTGCTGATCGGCAATGTGGTGGATGCAACCAGCGCTGCGTTGGACGAGGCCGTTGCAAGCTTCCAGCCCGCTGTGATGGGCATTGACACCTGCGAATTGGATATCAATGTCAACCGCAACATCGAAGTTCCTGCTGACGTAGAAGGCGGCCCCTACTACGGTCTGGGCGGCACCGGATATTCCAACAAGACCATGACCATGGTCCGTTTTGACAGCTTGGATGGGGAGCCCATCGGCTTCTATCTGAGCTACGGCATCAAGCCCACCGCAATTGATAACTCTGAAATGGATGCAGGGACCCGCACCATTTCCACCGACGTTCCTGGTATTGCCTGCCAGATGGTGGAAGCAGAACTGGGTGTGCCCTGTATGTTCAATATGCCCGCCGCCGGCGACCAGTACCCCAACGAGATGACCCTTTACTACGGTTACCGCGAGGACGGCACCTGGGGCGAGATTGACCTGGGCGTGGCAGTCGGCATCGACATCGTGGAGCGCCTGGGTGCTGAGATGGGCAACGCCGCCACCACGCTGGCAAAGTCCATCGAGTGTACCGACGCTGACGGCGAGGTCAAGACCGCAAAGGTGGTTCTGACCGACACCGGTCACGAGGATGTCCCTGTGAACTTCATCACTGTAGGCGACCTGGCCTTCGTGGGCGAAAAGCCTGAGATCGACGCCGTGACCGAGCAGGAGATCTGGGAAGCCTCTCCCTATGGAACCACGCTGCTGGTTTCCTCTCTGTCCAGCCAGAGCGGCCCCGGCAAGTATATGCCTCACGCCGCAGCCTATGATTTCAACAATGGCAAGGGCACCTTTGAGGCCCAGAGCGCCCGCGTGAAGAGTGGTACTGCTGAAAAGTACGTTGAGGCAGTGATTACCACCCTCGGAGATTTGAAGAGCGGTACGGTTGACGGCGAAGTGAAACCCGGCGAGACCACGGACCCGGTGGATCCCAAGCCCGAAGTTACACTGCCTGTCACAGATTTGGGCCTAACCCCCGAACAGCTGGAAACCTCCAAGGCCGTCGAATATCTGACCACCGCACGCTGCAGATACGACGAGACCACCGGAAATTATAAACTCCAGTTCTCTCTGGAAACCTACATTAACCACCTGTCTGCACACCCCGTGCTGCCTGTTATGGTGGATATCAAAATCGTCAATGGCAATGACGTGACCGTATATGAAGCAACCGAGAAGGTTCTTCCTGCGGATTATAACGGAACGGTAGCAGAGATTGAGATTCTGAGCAGTGACATTACTGTCGGTGATTCGACGGAAGGTAAGATTTATTTCACCGTCTATAACGATGGATTTATCCTGAGTAAGGACGACAGCATTTCCAATCTTCCTGGTATGGCTGATTTCTTCGTGGACCAGTGGGAATACGTGGTGGATGAAGCCAGCGGCGTTGGCTATTATAAGCTGACTGCCGTGTACTGCGAAAACCCCGTGGACCCCGAACTCCAGCAGATCGCAATCTATGCCCCCGCGGCCTACCTGACTCAGAATGAGGATGGCACGGTGGTCCTGAACAAAGATGGTAAAGTGGTCAGCTCCACCGGAGCAGTGTATACCGCAGAGAACGCCCCTGTGCTGTACCACAACCACAGCGGCGGCTATACCTCCTCTACGATCAAGGGTGTGGACGTGACCTACCTGCAGGAAGGCTACGTACACGTGGAGATTCAAACCCGCGGTAAGGAAACCCAGGATGCCGAGGGCAACTACATCGGCCAGTTCCCCTTGCTGATTGTGGACATGAAAGCCGGTATTCGCTTCCTGAAGTATTTTGATGCTGTGCTGCCCGGCAACTCCGAGCGCATCGTTTCCCGCGGCTTCAGTTCGGGTGGCGCCGTGTCCGCCATGCTGGGCGCTTCGGGCAACTCTGAGATTTTTGCCCCCTATCTGAAAGAAATCGGTGCATACGATGCCACCGACGATATCTTCATTACTTTGGCATCTGCCCCCATCACCAATCTGGATTCCGCAGATGCCTCCTATGAGTGGTATCAGCACGCAAACCCCAAGTACTTCCTGTTTAATGCCATGGCATTTGACCGCTTGGGAAACAAGCTGGAAAACTTCCCTGTCGGCCCCAAGAACAAGTACACCTTGGGTTCCAATATTCTGGGTGGTGCCCATGAGGACGAACTGTCCGCTCTGCTGTACGACTGGTATGTTGACTACGTGCAGGGTTTGGGCTTCGACCTGGGCGATGACGGCCGCAGCGGCGAATTCTATGACGGCTTTGCCGAAATTTATGCTGACGCGCTGGAAGAGTACATCGCTCGCTATGACGAACTGAAGACCGAAAAGTCTCCTGCCACTGTGGAAGAATATCTGACCAGTCTGGGTGAAGGCTGGTTCACCTATGATGCCGCTACCGGTGAAGTGACTATTCCCAGCCTGGATGCTCTGGTACAGAACCACATCCAGCGCAAGAAGATGTGCCCCAGCCTGGACTCCTACAACTACAAGAGCAACGAGAATGATGCGTTCAAGGCAGCTGACGGCACCACCGTGCACTTCAGTCCCACGGTCCGTGGCGCCCTGAAGACCCTGATGGACGATGCTGCTACCTACGGCTGGACTGCTGAGGAACTGCAGTACATCACCGACTTGTACAATGACTACGCAGCCGGTGTGACCGATGAGTCTGCCGAGATGCTGGAAGTCATGAGTCCCATTAACTATGTGGTGAACAAGGAAGGTTACGAGGCCGATATGTCTCCCTACTGGCGTATCCGTATTGGCTCTGAGGACGGTGACCATGGCGCACCCGCAGGTTGGCTAATCGCCCAGGGTCTGGAAAAATACCATCCTGAGGTGGATGTCTCCATGGGTATTGCCTGGGGCATGGGCCACAGCCTGTCCGAGCTGACCGAGCAGGATATGTACAATTACATCGCTGAGGCCATGATTGCTGAGGATGAGATTCCTGTGGTCGAGCCCGAGCCCCCCGCCGAGCCTGAGGTTCCCGTTGAGCCTGAAGTTCCCGCCGAACCCGTCGTTAAGACCTACATCGTCAAGTCCGGCGACTCCCTCTGGCAGATTGCAGCCGAGCAGTTGGGTAGCGGTCTTAAGTGGAAGGAAGTCTATGAAGCCAACAAGGATGTCGTCAAAGATCCCAACCTAATTTATGTCGGCCAGAAACTGGTCATCCCCAGCTGATTGATCACTTTTTCACCATAATCCCCTTTTCAGAAGCGGAGCCCGGAGAATTTCTCCGGGCGTTGCTCCGGTTTTGGCAGAAAAGGAAGGACTTGAAGGGAAACGTGAAACAGGGTAAAATGGGAGGAGAAAAATGGAAGGAGCGGCATCATGGATACCATTCAGAATATTTTGACTCGCAAGAGCATTCGCGCTTATAACACAAGCCCCATTTCCAAGGAAGATCTGCACACCATCCTGACCGCCGGTATGAGCGGCCCCAGTTGCGTCAATGCCCGTGACTGGCAGTTTATCGTTGTAGAGGACAAGGAGATGCTGAACAAGATTGCCGATGCCAACGGACGACCCGCTGAACCTCTGCGTGGTGCCGCGGCAGGCATCATTCTCTGCGGCGATCTGAACAAGGCCTTTCCCCCGGCGAAGGACTATTGCGTCATCGACACCTCCATCGCCTGCCAGAACATGATTCTGGTGGCCCGGGCACTGGGCATCGGCTCGGTATGGCTGGGCACCTGGCCTCAGATGGACCGTGTGGAAAAATTGGCTAAACTCTTTGACCTGCCCGAACACATCGTGCCCCATTTGGTGCTGGCACTGGGTTATTCGGAGGAAGTGGCAGAAATGACCGATAAGAATGCTTATGAGGAAAGCGTAGTCCACTGGGAAAAGTGGTAAGCACAGAAAAAGGCTCCGGAAATCAAAGCGATTTCCGGAGCCTTTTGGCACGCCTGAAGGAATTCGAATCCCCGACCTTCCGCTTAGGAGGCCTGACCTATCCCCTTGAAGGGGTCTGTAATATCCGTTTCTTGCATAAAATCCGTATTTTTCAGGATTTTAAGGTCAAAACCAAGCTGTTTTCCGTAGCTTTCGCAGATTTCATAGCAAGTCATGAGCGCGTGGCACCACGCAGGGTGCCAAAAATGGCACCATTTTTTCAAAACAGAACGAAACTACTACTTCGAAGACGCGTTGCCCGCGTCTTTTTCTGTTTCTACGATCGAAATATCGGTGAAGTCTTTTTCGGACGGAGCGCACCTGCGGAGATACTCGTGGCCGCCGTCCACTGAGCAGGTACCACAGCTACAAGTCACAAACTGGTGCGTACCCGTCGATTCGATTTCGTCGCCGCAACGATTGCAGCGAATAGCGTTCTTGATGATTACCATAGATAACCTCACAAATGAAAATGATTAGTTCTTATATTGTAGCTCGTTGGTCATAATAAATCAAGAATGGTTTTTCAAAATATCCGCTCGAAAGCAAATTTGTTTTCAAAATTGTATTGACTATTCGAAGCACTTTGGCTATAATAGATAATACAAAAATATCCGCTTTAGCGGTCAATCAGATTGAATTTAGAAAGGGCTGTGAGCTATGCACGATGTCCAATATTATAAGAGCATATTCGATAAGTACGGCGGCATGATGCGCACCACGCAGCTTGCAGAAGAAAAGATATTCTATCCGCAACGTGAAAAGCTGATCGCAGACGGCTATGTGGAAAAAATTCGCAGAGGTTACTATCAATGGATCAACCCGGACGACTTCAGCGAAGTAGGTACCGTGATTCGCCTATTCCCTGATGCCATACTCTGCATGGACACAGCGCTGCGCTATTACGGTTATAGCGACCGTACTCCAGGCGACTGGCACCTGGCAGTCAGCAAAGACTCCGGTAAATCCCGATTTAAAATTGATTACCCCTTCGTAAAACCGTATTACGTGGAGCCCGCCGTACTGGAGCTGGGGCTGACAACCGGAACCATGGATGGTCACTCCATTCGCATCTATGATAAGGAGCGTCTGATTTGCGATTGCCTGCGCTATCGCAATAAGATGGACAAAGAGATATTCAACAAAGCAATTCAGAAATATATCGCAGATCCGAAAAAGAGCATTCCGAAGCTGATGGAATATGCCGGCCCTCTGCGTGTAAAGAAGCTGGCAAAAGATTTGATAGGAGTGTGGCTGTGATGGCAGATATGGCGGCATCCGTTCTGGCAAAACTGAAAAACAAAGCAAAATCATCCGGCATCAGCTATCAGCAGTGCCTGCAGCTAT
>JAZOBG010000068.1:0-2578 GCA_045595865.1 Oscillospiraceae bacterium | reverse complement strand
CACATCAGCGCCACCGTCATCGCCGCCAGCTCCATTGCCGGTGTTATCTCCCAGATTTTCGGCGTGGTCAGTATGGCCAGCGCCAACGCCGCCTCGGTGGTCACCGGCAAGACCATTGGCGCCGGCCGGCTGGATCTGGTGCGCTCCTACTCCAAAACCATGCAGGGCATCTTCCTGCTGATCGGCGTGATTTTCGGCGCAGCCATGTTCCTGCTGAAGGACTTCATCGTGGACTTTTACACGGTATCGGCCGAGACCAAAGCCCTCGCTCTGCATTTCCTGACCGTTCTGAGTATCACCACGGTGGGCTCCTGCTACGAATACCCGCTGGAGGGGGGCATCATCGCCGGCGGCGGCAGCACCGAGTATGTGGCATGGATGGACAACCTGTTCATGTGGCTGTTCACCATCCCCACGGCGGTACTCAGCGCCTTCGTCTTCCACTGGCCGCCGGTGGTCACCTACTGCTTCCTGAAATCCGACCAGATTTTGAAATGCATCCCCAACGGCATCGTGTGCAACCGCTACCGCTGGGTGCGCATCCTGACCCGGGACGACAACTGAAAACGCAACGAGACGACAGCAAACTCGCTGTCGTCTCTTTTTTGCTCTTACGGATGGTTGACCACACCCACAAACAGGGGCAGGCCGTCGTCTCCGGTAATCGTAAACAGGAACGGACGGTCCAGCACGAACTCCACTTCCTCTTCCGGTGGGATTGCCGCACTGGTGTTGTCCGTCACCAGCACGGTAAACGCCGTTGCCGTCGCGCCTTTCTCGTCAATAGCCACGCGGGCATCGTGCTTGGCCTGGGACACATAAATTTCATCGCACTGCGCCGTCATGGGTGTAAAATCGGAAATTGCTCCGTCAAACACATCGGTGATTCCCAGCGCCTTCAAGCCTTTGCTCAGATCGATCTGAGAGGTCACATCAAACTTGGGTACCGACAGGTTCAGAACGACCTGCTGCGACTGCTCCCAATCCGTTCCGGCCATAATGAAATCCGTGACCTGTTCATCACGCAGCAACTCGTCCACGCTGACTCCCTCATCGGGCAAAATGAACCACATCAAGCCGGAATCCAATCTCTGATAAACCCCGGAAAAACTGTTACCCCAGTAGTACGAATGCCCTCCGTTATACCGTTTATTCATAAAGTCCACGGTCACTTCGTCGGTTTCTGTATAGAACACGTCTTCCGCCGTCTGCGCTGCACTGAACTTCTGGCTCCACTGAGCCTGGAAATAAATCGTGGTAGCCAGCGCCAATACGGTGTCGGGGTCCAATTCGATCTGCCCCGCCTGCTCTTCCAGCAAACCGCCGGTCTGCTCGTTCAGCCAATCCTGCAAAGCCTTGTTGTAGTCGTCAGAACCCATCTGCCCCCGGTAAGAAGACGCATAATAGGTTTCTGCCAGGGTGTCCATGGTCTCCTGCACATATTCAATGTCCTCATCCAGCCACACGGAACTTGCCAGCACCCGCGTGACCAGGCCGTCGTTCCGATAGTTTGCGCACCACAGGTCATTGGCCTGTGCGCGCAGGTCTTCGATCCCGTCCTGCCTCAGCAGGTCAAGGATCTGTCGGCGGCTGTTTCCGTCCGTCAGTTCGGCCAGCATGGCCAGCGCCATGTATACGTTCAACGGGGAGTATACCTTGTTTTCTCCCTGTGCGTCGGACAGGAACTCCCGGGTGCTGGCAGCGAAGAACTCGTCCAAGCCTTCGGCGTAGCCATTCCGACCCAGTGCTTCTATGTCTTCGCGCCAGGCATTGTAGGCCTTGTTCCATTGGGTCCAGTCGTTCGATTCTTCTTCACTGGGATAGACTGCCATCTCCGGATACTCGGCCAGCGCCACGGCGTAGGCGGTGGGGACCATCACGCCCTCGTTCCCTGTAAAGGAGCGAATCAGCACGCCCCCCAGCACCGCAATCACCAGCACGGCGGCCACGGCACCTCTCCGCCAGCGGCGGCGGCCCAGACTTTGTTTCCTCTCATGGCAGGCATCGGCGCGGCGCAGATGCTCGTCGCTGACTTCGGTGATGGCATCGTACAGGTCTTCTTTTTTCATACGGTCACTCCTTCCGATTCCAGATGGTTTCGTAAACTGCCGCGCAGAACGTGCAGGCGCTGAGAAAGCCGGTTGGCCGGCACGCCCCACGCCAGGGCGATAGTGCCCACCTTGTCCCCGTACCAGTAGCGGCGCAGGAACAGGGTGGCGTCGTCGGCGCTCTGCCGTTCCAGCCAGTCGTCCAGAATGCGGGCCCGTTCCCGGCCTTCCACTTCATCTTCGGTACTCTGCCCCGACGGCACGCACTCCTCCAGCTCGGACAGGAGCACCTCCACCCCTCTGCGCTTCTGGGCCTGCCCGGCACGCCAGCGGCTGATGGACAGATTGCGGGTGATGCGCCCCAGAAAGGACTTCAGGCAGGCGGGCCATTCCGGCGGCATGCGGTTCCACGCCGCGTGCCACGTATCGCTGACGCACTCCTCAACGTCCTCCCGCACGGTCAGCAGGTTCCGGGCGATGGAGCGGCAGTAGGGGCCGTACTTCTTCTCACTCTCCACAATGGCATACTC
>JAZOBG010000067.1:0-3242 GCA_045595865.1 Oscillospiraceae bacterium | reverse complement strand
TTGATGCGCAGGCAGGAGATGCCGCAGTCCACCAGCAGATGGGTCTGGCCGTGGGAGACCAGAATGGCATTGCCCGAACTGCCCGAGGCCAAGGTTGTAACAGTCAACGAGATTCGCTCCTATGATGTACTTGCCTACATTATATATAAAAGGAAGGGAAGTTGTAAATGGGATTTTTGAAGGAATCGCGTCATTTTTTTACCGGTTTGAACCAAAAGACCTCCTGACACCGCAAGGTGAAAGGAGGTCTTTGTCTGCTTCATTGATTTTCCGCGAACTGTTCGCGATACTCCATCAGTTCCAGTTCGTCCTTCACTTCCAGCCCCCGCGCACCGGCGAGGCTTTCCATGTGGTGAGTGAATTCGTGGGACAGGGTGGTGTACAGCTCCTCGTACAGCTCCTCGTCGGACGCGTCGGCAAACAGGGCGGCGAAGGAGCCGTAATACAGGTTGATGTACCGCCCCATCTCGTCGTTGCAGTACTCACCCAGAAAGTACATCTCCCCTTCGGGAAATTCCGGGTCGGGCATGGCGTCGGGCAGCAGGGCGATACCGCCGTTTAAGTGGCGGTAAAAGGCGGGCGGAAACTGCTCGGCGATCTCGTCCAGCCAGTCACCCATGGTATCAAAGTCGATCATCGGTTCCACTCCTTATGCGGGCCGCCGAAGGCGTCGGCCCCTACTTATCCAGCGAGATATGATCGGTTCCGTGCAGCTCAAACTCGGTCATGTACTCCTCCATGCGGTTCATCAGCTCGTTGGTGTCGTTCTGGTCCACGTTTTCCTGCTCCATGTCCCGGCGGGCCAGATCCTCGGCCAGAATGTCGAAAAAGACGTTGTTTTCGTACTCGATGATGGCCTCGTGGATGCCGCCCTCCACAAAGGCGCGGGGGGGCACCACTTCCCCCTCGTAAATCTCGGCCAGCACAGCCATGCCCTCGGCGGCCGCCTGTTCAAAGAGGATGCTCTCCACCTCGTCATAATCGCGGAAGCGGTCGTCCCCGCGGGTGGAGTTGAGAACCCAGTTGCCGATATAGGCCATATCCAGCAGCCGGCGGTATTGTTTTGTGGTCAGTTCCAGTTTCATAAAAGAGACCTCCCTTCTGGCTTGACTCATATATATTATATTGAATAAAGGGAAAATTTCAACTTGTATTTCCGCCGTATTTATCATATCATTATTTTAGGCAACTGCGCACAGTTGCGCCTGCGGTGCCTTGCTGAAATTTTACACCATAAATGCGTTGCGGCTCTTTGAAATACACTACGACTCACTTTGTTCGCATGCATAAGTTCGACTTTGCCAATCAAGCTGCGCTTTCGCTTGCTTTCTTGGAGTCTCACTTAAAAGTATTCCTGCAGACCCGCGCCTTTTTCTGCGCAAAATTTTGACGCAAATCACTCTTGGCGAACTATCCGCAGCAGCCTTGTATGATTATGCCCCTTTTAAGGAGGGTTTCACTTGGATCAACGACCCATCGGTGTGTTTGACTCCGGTCTGGGCGGCCTGACCGCCGTGCGGGAGCTGCGCCGCCTGCTGCCCGGGGAGGACATCGTCTACTTCGGTGATACCGGCCGCGTGCCTTACGGCAGCCGCTCCAAAGACACCATCGTCAAATATGCCCGGCAGGACGCCGCCTTTCTGAATACCTTTGACCCCAAGGCCATTGTGGTGGCCTGCGGCACGGTATCGGCCAACGCGCTGGATGTGCTGCGGCAGGATAATTCCATCCCCGTTCTCGGCGTGGTGGATCCGGCCGCCCACGCCGCCGCCATGGCCAGCCGGAACGGCCGCATCGGCTTGATCGGCACCGAGGCATCCATCCGTTCCATGGCTTACGAGCGCGCGCTGGCCGCCCTGCGGCCCGACGCTCAGGTCTTTCCCAAAGCCTGCCCCCTGTTTGTTCCTCTGGTGGAAAACGGCCGCTTCAAGCCGGGTGACGCCGTGGCCGAGCTGGTGGTGGCCGAGTATCTGGAGCCGCTGAAACAGGCCGGGGTGGACACTCTGGTTCTGGGCTGCACCCACTATCCCCTGCTGCGCGAGGTCATTGCCGCCTTCATGGGGCCTGATGTGACCCTGATCGACGCCGGCGGTGCCTGTGCCCACCGGGTGAGCGAGGTGCTTCGCGCCGGTGATGCACGCAGCGGCTGGACGAGCGGCGGCAAGTGCCGCTACTTCGTCAGCGACAGTGTGGCGGGTTTCGCCCCTCTGGCCTCCCTGTTTCTGGGTGAGGATGTGAGCGAAGCTGTCGCACAGGTTGACATTACGGCGTACTGAGCCTTCTCCTTGAGGAGAAGGTGGATTTTGCGAAGCAAAAGACGGATGAGGTGTCTCTCATGAGCAAAACAAGCAATCCGAACCTGACTGCAAACGCAAAGGAATTACGAAAACACATGACCAAAGAGGAACAGCACCTTTGGTATGATTTCCTGAAAAGCCTTCCGCTGACGATCCACCGCCAAAAAGTAATCGGAAACTACATCGTTGATTTCTATTGTGCAAAAGCAAAACTTGTCATTGAACTGGACGGTTCTCAACACTATGAAGCGTCCGGTCAGGCCGCAGATAACATTCGTGACAATGATCTTCGCAGTTTAGGTCTGCGGGTTTTGCGCTATTCCAATCTTGAGATAAACCAAAATTTTGACGCCGTGTGTGCAGACATTTTGCAGCACACAGCCACCTCATCCGTCACCTCCGGTGACACCTTCCCCACACAGGGGGAAGGCATGCCCGGATTATGCAATAGTCCCGGCTTTTCTTTTACCCCTTTTCATGGTATACTGTTATCATATTAAAACAACCACCGAAAGGATGAAAATCTATGAAGGAAATCATGAATCGCCGCAGCGTAAGGCAGTATACCGACCATCAGATCACCCCCGAGGAAGAGACCGCCCTCCTCCGCGCCGCCATGCAGGCCCCTTCGGCCGGCAACGAGCAGCCCTGGGAGTTCATCGTCCTCAGAGAACGCGAAAATATCCTGAAGCTGACCGTAGGCAACCCCTATTCCAAGATGCTCGAGCACGCCCCCATGGCCATCGTGGTATGCGGTGACCTGAGCCGTCAGCGCTTCCCCTATGACTTCTGGATCCAGGACTGCTCGGCAGCCGTTCAGAATATCCTTATCGAGGCGGTTCACCTGGGTCTCGGCGGCGTATGGCTGGGAACATACCCCATCGAAGAGCGCGTAAACGGCATCCGCGAGGCCTTTGCGCTGCCCGAAAACATAGTTCCTCTTGC
>JAZOBG010000066.1:0-2773 GCA_045595865.1 Oscillospiraceae bacterium | reverse complement strand
GCCCGAGGGCACTGAGATGTGCATGCCTGGCGACAACGTCGACATGAAGGTCGAGCTGATCACCCCCATCGCTATCGAGAAGGGCCTGCGTTTCGCTATCCGTGAGGGTGGCCGTACCGTCGGTTCCGGCGTCGTTATCGAGATCGAGGAGTAATTTATTGCTCTTACAGAAATCCGCTGCTACGGCAGCGCATTTCTTATTTTAGAGCGCGGAGACACCTGGGAGCAGGGAGATAAGACGGGAGCGAATGGGAACAAACCGAAGGTGGCGCGAAGCGACAACTGTTTGTTTCCGAAGACGGACGGCTTATCGACCGACGCGGAGGGTGTGTAGCGTGACTGACCGCTGAACGCAGCGGATTTTTTTGAACAAATTGTGAAGGATAGTTCGGTTTGTTGAATTTTTGTACCTTTTGGAGTATAATGGCTGCAATTTACAAAGGAGGAAATAAAATGTTTGATTCAATTATGGAAACGCTTGGTATTTCTCTGGCAGATTTTACAATGAACAAATTGCTGTCTGCCGTGCTCGTGTTGGTCATTTGTCTTGTGGTCATTAAAATTCTGATGACCATTGTTACCCGCTTTCTGGAGAAGTCCAAACTGGAACGCAGCCTGCACACCTTTGTTCGCACCGCGATCAAGGCCGTGCTTCTGTTTCTGGCGATTCTGATCGTTGCTGCTTCTTTGGGAATTGATGTAACTTCCCTGATCGCAGTACTGTCTGTGTTCGGCTTGGCAGTGTCTCTGGCTGTCCAGAACAGTCTGTCCAATGTGGCCGGCGGTATTCAGGTGCTGGGTTCCAAGCCCTTTGTTGTGGGCGACTTTGTGGAGGCTGGCGGTGTGTCCGGTACGGTTGCTGAGATCGGCATCTTCTACACCAAGATCAATACCGGCGACAACAAGTTGATCCAGGTTCCCAACAGTCAGATCGCCAACGAAAAGATCATCAATTATACTGCGGAAAAGGAACGCCGCGTGGATTTGAAATTTACGACCTCCTACGATGCCCCGATGGAAACCGTGAAAAAGACCATTGAAGAAGTGATGGGCAGCCACCCTCTGATCCAGGTTACTCCCGCGCCCTTTGTCCGTGTATCCAATTACGGTGATTCCGCCATTGAGTATACAGTGCGTGCATGGTGTGCCACAGAGGATTATTGGACGGTTTATTTTGATCTGATGGAGCAGGTCAAGGCTGCCTTCGACAAGGCTAATATCGAGATGACCTATCCGCACATCAATGTCCACATGTTGGAGAAATAAATTACATGAAAAACAACGCTGTGCCGCAAAGCACAGCGCTGTTTTTTATGTGGGCATTTCAAGCCCGTGGAGAAAACCGTTCAGCTGGGGAGAGAGGACTTCACCTCCTACGACTTTGTTTTTATAAATCAAAATAGAAACCTGAACCCCGGTTTCGCCGGTGGGATAATTGGTGATCTCGTAGGTACAACGCTTGACGCGCTTGCCGCACAGTTCGGTCAGATCGAAACCCTGCGACTGCTGAAGTGCCAGATATTCCTCGTAGGATTCGTCAAAGGTTTCCGGGATCAGAAGTTCTTCCACTGAAACGGGATCCGGGTTAACCTGCCAGCCGTAGCTTTCCAGATAAGCAATGCGGTCTTCATTTGTTTTTACCTTGGTCGATGCTGCGGCTGCTGCCGCCGTATTCACAGTGGTGTCGGAATCGGTTGTGCCGATGGCAAGTGCCGCGCCGCAAAGCAGGATCAATGCTGCAGCGCCGGCGGCCAGTCGTTTACGGCTCAAGCGAGCGGTGAAAATGAACACGATGCTACACTCCTTTCGGGGCAATGAATTATTTTCAAATATTTCCTGCAATATCTCTATGTCATTTTGGCTTGGAATATGATACACTGTTGCAAATGAGGGAGGGATCCCATGGAACGTTTGGATAAACTGCTGGCCGGTACAGGCCGATGGTCCAGAAAAGAAGTGAAGGAACTGGTTCGCACGGGCCGGGTTCGTGTAAATGGAGTGCTCGCAGGAAAACCGGAGGACAAACATGATCCGGATTGCGTGTTTACGGTGGACGGCGAGCAAGTTTTTTGCGGCAAGATGGTGTACATTATGCTTCATAAACCTGCCGGGGTTCTGTCAGCTACCGAAGATGCCCGGCAGGAAACTGTGATCGATCTGCTGCCTGAGCATTTGCGCCGCATTGGTTTGTTTCCGGTGGGACGGTTGGATAAGGATACTGAGGGGTTGCTGCTGCTGACCAACGACGGCCCCTTGGGGCATGAGCTTCTGGCACCCAAAAAGCACGTGGACAAGACTTATTTTGTTCGGGTGGACGGAGAATTGAATGAGTCAGATGTGGATGCGTTTCTGGCTGGAATGGAGCTGGAAGACGGCTATACCTGTCTCAGCGCCGGCCTGAAGGTTTTGGATCACGCAAACGAAGGTCTTGTGACCCTGCGGGAAGGAAAATACCATCAAATCAAGCGCATGCTGGCAGCGAGAGGAAAGCCGGTGGTGTATTTGAAGCGGCTGACCATGGGGCCCTTGGTTCTGGATGATACCCTGGAATTAGGACAGTGGCGTGAACTGACGGCGCAGGAGAAAAAGGCGCTGGGAAGGTGAAGGGAGGCCACCTCCGCACTCCGATTTTTTTCGGCAAAATTCACAAAAAATTTTTGCTTTCCTATTGAAATACGACTGAGAACCCATTATAATTACTACAAATAGTAACAAGAAAGGGGCGTAGTGTAAAAATAACACTACCCCGAAATCGCCCACTTGCGCACCGCTC
>JAZOBG010000065.1:0-2749 GCA_045595865.1 Oscillospiraceae bacterium | reverse complement strand
GCGGAAGGTGGGGCCGAAGGTGTACACGTTGCCAAAGGCCATGGCGAAGTTTTCGGCGTTGAGCTGGCCGGAAACCGTCAGGTTGGCCCGCTTGCCGAAGAAGTCCTGGCTCCAGTCCACAGAGCCGTCCTCCAGACGGGGAGGGTTGTTCATATCCAGGGTGGTCACCTGAAACATCTCACCGGCGCCCTCGCAGTCGGAGGCGGTGATGATGGGAGTGTGGACGTAGACAAAGCCGCGGTCCTGGAAGAAGCAGTGGACGGCGTGGGCGGTGGCGGAGCGCACGCGGAAAGCGGCCGAGAACAGGTTGGTTCGGGGGCGCAGATGCTGAATGGTGCGCAGGTACTCCACCGTGTGGCGCTTCTTCTGCAGGGGGTACTCGGGGGAGGACACGCCCTCCACCTCGACCGAGACGGCCTTGACTTCCAGCGGCTGCTTGGCTTCGGGAGTCAGGACGACCTCGCCCTTGACGATCAGGGCGCAGCCGCCGTTCTGGGCGGTGATCTCTTTATAATTTTCCAGAACGTTGGCGTCCAGAACGATCTGCAGGTTCTTGAAGCAGGAACCGTCGTTCAGTTCGATGAAGCCGAAGGTCTTCATGTCACGGATGGTGCGTGCCCAGCCCATGACGGTGACGGTCTGGCCGCCGAAGGTTTCCTGATCGGCAAAAATGCGTGCGATCTGTGTGCGTTCCATAGGGATACTTCCTCTCACAAACAAATTGAGTTCATTAATTAATATATTATAGCGGAAAATTTATATTTTACAAGGGGTCGAAATAAAAGAAAACCGCCCAATTTGGGCGGTTTGGCTTAAAATCATTTCTTTTTTGGCACAAAGAAAGAGACAAGGAACAGCAAAACCGTCACAATGGCGTAGATGGCATAGAATACGCGCCACACATCCGAACCGATGCGCAGGGGGCCGATATAGAACACGCTGCCGCAGGTGGGGCAGGACAGGGCGCAGACCACAAAAATAACGGCGACGACGAACATGACCAAACTAATCAGGCGCAGAACGGTTTTGGTATGCATGGGCGTTTCCTCCTTGTGCAGACAGTATACACAAAAAACGGCGGCTGTCCAACTCTGGACAGCCGCCGTGGTGTTTCTTTGGATTAAGCGTCGCGCTGGGCGATGAAGTCGGCGGCAACCTGGGGGAACAGAGCCAGAGACAGGACGTCTTCCTCGCTCTTGGCTACGTCCTTGTACTCCTCGGCGTACTTGGGCAGCTCGGGCTCCAGCAGGTCGGCGGGACGGCAGGAGATGACCTCCTCGGGCTGGATGCCGGCCAGAGCGCGCACTTCCTCGTTGACGGGAGCGGGCAGCTGGCCGTACTCGCCGCGCAGCAGACCCTCGGACTCCTTGGTGAAGATCAGGTAACGCTCACCGTACAGGACGTTCATAACGGCCTGAGTGCCGACAATCTGGCTGGTGGGGGTGACCAGGGGAGGATAACCGAAGTCCTCGCGTACGCGGGGCACTTCAGCCAGCACGTCGTACAGGCTGTCTTCCATGCCGGCCTGCTTCAGCTGGGACAGCAGGTTGGACAGCATGCCGCCGGGGACCTGATACAGCAGGGTGTTGGTGTCCACATTGAGCACCTTGGGATCCAGAGAGCCCTGCTCCTTCAGGCTCTGAGCCACGCCGCGGAAGTGGGCGGCGGCCTCGGTCATCTTGTTCAGATCCAGACCGGTGTCGCGGGCGGTACCCTTCAGGGTGGCGACCAGAGACTCGGTGGCGGGCTGAGAGGTGCCGTTGGCCATGGGGGACAGAGCGGTGTCCACGATGTCCACGCCGGCCAGGGCGGCCATCAGATAGACCATGTCGCCGGTGCCGGTGGTGTTGTGGGTGTGCAGGTGGATGGGCACGGAGACGGTTTCCTTCAGCTTCTTGACCAGCTTGTAAGCGTCCATGGGCAGCAGCAGGTTGGCCATGTCCTTGATGCAGATGACGTCAGCGCCCATCTGCTCCAGCTCCTTGGCCACCTTGACGAAGTACTCCTCGGTGTGGACGGGAGAAGAGGTGTAGGACAGGGTGCCTTCCACCATGCCGCCGTACTTCTTGGTGGACTTGATGGCCTGCTCCAGATTGCGCACGTCGTTCAGAGCGTCGAAAATACGGATGATGTCAATGCCGTTCTCGATGGACTTGCGGCAGAAAGCGTCCACCACGTCGTCGGCGTAGTGCTTGTAGCCCAGAATGTTCTGGCCGCGGAACAGCATCTGCAGCTTGGTGTTGGGCAGAGCGGCCTTCAGCTTGCGCAGACGCTCCCAGGGATCTTCGTTCAGGAAACGCATGCAGGAGTCAAAGGTGGCGCCGCCCCAGCACTCCAGAGAGTAGTAGCCGATGGAGTCCAGGATCTCGCAGGCGGGGAGCATATCCTCCACGCGCATACGGGTGGCAGCCTGAGACTGGTGAGCGTCACGCAGGATGGTATCGGTGATCAGCAGGGGTTTGTTGGACAGGAATTCCATAATAGCCTCCTTCTTGCCCCCGGGAGTAATCCCGCAGGCAAATATTTGAAAATTTTTTTAGTTAACATTGGACATTTAAAATAGTATACCATTCCGTCGGTTGGGATGCAAGTGCTGTACCGCGTTTTTGAAAATCTTTTGCAGTATTTCCGGAAGATGAAAGAAAATCGGGGTGGTTTTCTGGTAAGAAAATATAAAAACAGCGGTGGTTCGGACGGGATTGGCCTGCGCCTCAGGGCGAAACCCGGTATTCGATGCCGAAGTATTCCC
>JAZOBG010000064.1:0-2949 GCA_045595865.1 Oscillospiraceae bacterium | reverse complement strand
CTCAACGGGATCACGCTGGTACACCCAGGAAATGTCCATAACCTCCCGGGAAATGGTGGCCGAGAACATGCCCAGATTTTTGCGCTGGGGCATTTTGTCCAGAATGTGGGTCACATCGCGGACAAAGCCCATGTCCAGCATACGGTCGGCCTCGTCCAGAACCACGGTTTCCACCTTGTCCAGACGAACCGTGCGGCGCTTCATGTGGTCCATCAGGCGGCCGGGGGTGGCCACCACGATCTGGGGGCGCATTTTCAGAGCGGTGATCTGCTTGTCAATGGGTGCGCCGCCGTACAGACACACGGTGCGTACCCCTTCCTTGTACTGGCACAGATCCCGCAGTTCGTCCTGGATCTGAATAGCCAGCTCACGGGTGGGAGCCAGAACCAGAGCCAGAATGTCGTTGGACTGGGGGTCAATGTGCTCCACCATGGGGATACCGAAGGCAAAGGTCTTGCCGGTGCCGGTGGGGGCCTTGGCAATGACGTCCTTCCAGTCCATGAAGAAGGGGATGGCGCCGCCTTGTACAGGAGTAGCCTGCTTATAACCTTTCTTGGCCAGCGCTTTCATGATGGGCTCAGACAGGCCGAGCTGGTCGTACATAACAATTTCGTTAACGATTTCGCCGTTGATTTCCATAGTATCGTTCCTTTTGTATATTTATATTACATTTCAATATACCATAGAATTTTCCGGAACGCAAGGCGCCGTTGCATTTGTACCACGGACATGATAAAATCGGGAAAACAAACAACAGGGAGGAATATTGTCGTGAAATTCTACATTGTGGATTGCTTTGCGCAGCAAAAATATCAGGGCAACCAACTGGCGGTTTTCCTCCCCGACGAGGAGCTGTCCACCGAAGAAATGCAGCAAATTGCGCTGGAGATGCACTTCAGCGAGGTGTCATTCATCTGCTCCGGCAAGCAGGAAAACGGCGGCTACCGTGTACGCATTTTTACCCCTGATACCGAAGTGCCCTTTGCAGGCCATCCCACGTTGGGTACCGCCTACATCATCTGGAAGTTCCTCGATAAGGGGCAAAGTGACCGCGTGGTGCTGAACCTGAATGCCGGACAAATTCCGGTCACCATTGAGGGCGATACCCTGATCATGAGTCAGAATCCGCCGGTCTACGGTGAGACGGTGGACAAGCATATTCTGGCCGATATTCTTTCGGTGGATGCCGATTTGATCCGGGACGATTTCCCCATTCAGTGGGTGTCCACCGGACTGGCGGCATATCTGATTCCTATGGTGAATGCAGATGCCGTAAAGCAGTGCAAGGTCAATCATGAATGCTTTGAGCAGTTCTTTCTGGAACACGACAAGTGCAGCCTGCTGATGTTCTCGGCGGAGAGTCGGAACGAACTGAAAGTGCGCGTGTTCATGGATGATACCGGCTTTCTGGAGGATCCCGCCACCGGTAGCGCCAACGGGGATCTGGCCGGCTATCTGCTCAGGCACGATGTGCTGGGCGGTGGAAAGAAGCTGGATTATACCGTGCATCAGGGAGCCGAGGCCCGCCGTCCCTCGGTTCTGAAGATCCATGCCGAAGAAACCGACGGGAAATTCACCATCCTTGTGGGCGGCAGTGCCTATGTGGTGGCCGAAGGTATCTGGGGCGAGTAACGCACATGCACACACTTTTTTGTGATAAAGTGTGAAAAAACAGCAGATTACCCATTGCGCATCGAAAAACAGGCTGTTATAATAATTGCATATTTATTCAGCTGCTGACACGCATTGCGTGCAAATGATACACAGGAGGCCTTTGACATGGAAATTAAAATCAATAAAACGGCCGAGCCTAAAAATAAGCCCGACTTTAAGAATCTGGGCTTTGGCAAGCATTTCACCGACCACATGTTCCTGCTCAATTACGAGGCCGGAAAGGGCTGGTTTGATCCCCGTGTCGTACCCTATGCTCCCTTGACGCTGGATCCGTCCTGCATGGTGTTCCACTATGCGCAGGAAGTGTTTGAGGGCATGAAGGCCTACCGCACCGTCGACGGCACCGTGCAGCTGTTCCGTCCCTACGACAATGCCCGCCGTATGAACGACTCCTGCGAGCGCCTGTGCATCCCCAAAGTTCCCGAGGATCTGTTTGTGGAGGGTGTCAAGGCGCTGGTAAAGACCGACATCGACTGGGTACCCGATGAGCCCGAGACCTCCCTGTATATCCGTCCTTTCGTGATCGCCACCGACGCCAGTCTGGGTGTTCATGCGTCCCACACCTATATTTTCTGCATCATCTGCTCCCCCGTGGGCGCCTACTATGCCGAGGGCATCAATCCGGTTCGCATCTATGTGGAAAGCGACGACGTCCGCGCCGTCAAGGGCGGTACCGGTTACACCAAGTGCGGCGGCAACTACGCCGCCTCCATCCGCGCCGGTGAGCGCGCCGCCGAAAACGGTTACGCACAGGTGCTCTGGCTGGACGGCGTGGAGCGCAAGTATATTGAAGAAGTCGGCTCCATGAACGTGCTATTCAAGATCGACGGCAAGGTGGTCACCCCTATGCTGACCGGTTCGGTACTGCCCGGCATCACCCGCCGCTCCTGTCTGGAAGTGCTGCGCAACTGGGGATACGAGGTGGAGGAGCGCCTGATCTCTGCTCAGGAACTCTTTGACGCCGCCGAGGCCGGCAAGCTGGAAGAGGCATGGGGTTCCGGCACCGCGGCCGTCATCTCCCCTGTGGGCGAGATGGGATGGGAGGAGCGCCATACCGTCATCAACGGCAGCAAGATCGGCCCCCTGACCCAGCGCCTGTACGATACCCTGACCGGCATCCAGTGGGGCAAGGTCGAAGATCCCTACGGCTGGGTCGTAAAAGTAGACTAATCAACAAAAACCGTTCACTCATTTTGGGTGAACGGTTTTTTGAATGGTCACAAAGCTGTAACTGTGATACACTGAGGAAAAGACAATGAGGAGGGGTAGTATGCT
>JAZOBG010000063.1:0-5289 GCA_045595865.1 Oscillospiraceae bacterium | reverse complement strand
ATCTTTTTAGGTGCGATAATGCCATCGCTCTTTTTCACGAACCGCGGCAAATGCTCCTTACCCGTAGGCATACGGAGAAAGAAAACAAACAAAAGCACAAGCGCCGCTACCATTCCGTAGCGGAATGTAGAGAACGGGATGGATATCACCTCGTTCTGAACCAAAGCGATCAGGAACACCGCTATACCGTAGCCGAAGGTCAGATACTTGACACCGCTTTTCTCGGAAAAGCAGTTGACCACAAGGAAGGTCTCAAAGCCGATCATCAGACAGCAGCAGAAGATCTGCAGGTAAATGTTAAGGCGCAGAATATCGTCCGGCAGAGGGAGGAAGAAAGCAACTGCCGAAAGGAGTGCAACACCCGTGGCGATCCGCTGTGTCCACACGATGATCTTCGGCAAAAAGATCATCGTAAGGATACCCAGTATGTAACAAACCGCCGTCAGTGAGGTGCCGTTATCGATGTTAATGGGTAGTGGGATTTTCCCATCCATTGCCGAGGACGGCTCAAGGAAATAATAGATAAACGCCATCTGCCAAAAGCTGAACATGGAGAAGCAGACGAGCATCCACAGCGGAATATCTCTCCTCTTTTTTTGGTTTTCTATGAGAATTGGGTGATTCATGATCAGCACCTTCCTTTGTGTCAAATTTTTATCCGAAAAGGGGTTATCCCCCACAATTTTTTGAAAAATCCCCCGTTTTTTCGGGGTATCCCCCCAAAAATCCCCCAAACGGGGGATACCAAATCCCGAAAAAATCAGTACAATTATAGGTGTAACATACGGGAGGGGCAAGCTATATCCTTCCCGATGACGGTGAAAAAGCTAAAGGGATATCCCTTTATGTTGGTACCGTGTACCAACATAAACTCCTCTGTCCGCTTCGAGCATTACAGAGGCAGTCCCCAAACGTTGCTTAATATTATATCATGAGTGGGGACATTTTTCAATGGCTTTGCTTGAAAAACGAAAGCGCCCCCAAAAAAAGTTACAAACGGTAAATCAAAAAGAACGGAGGTGGAATATGAAACTGTTCTACAAGCGAATCCGAGTGGATGCGGAAACCTTGCGCTTTTATGCTGAGTGTCCGATCTGCGGCAAGAAGCAGTACGGAGCGAGAATACCGCTGATCTGTCGGAGCGTGAGAACGCTTGCGAGGTGTGCGAACGGCAGGGCGAACAAATTAAGCCAGTCCGCCTTTAACCACGCAAAGGTGAAAGCAACCCAGCAGCTTGCCTTGCGGTTCAATCAGTGCCGACATTGTTTTCAGTGTGTATGTGATGATTGCTATGACAGCACAGACGCTTTCGGAGCTTGCCAGGATTGTTTCAAAAAAATGAAAGATGACGCACCACCCCAAACGATAAAAAATTTATCCATTGAAAAGGAGGATACTTTATGGGCTTTTTAGAAAGAGCGATCAGACGCGGTGTCAGCAACGCCGTAGGCAAGGCCATTGGAAAAGCCATTGAGCCGACCGTGACCGATCTGACAAACAAGGCGGCAAACGCCATCGACCAGGCGGCACAGAACACCGAGCAGCAGGCAGCTCGCTCGTCCGGTCTGGAGGGCGCAATGGCAAATCTGGAGCGCTCGGTGCAGGGCTATGCTACCGAGGCGGCGAAGAACATGAAGGTCTGCCCGAACTGTAACAAGCCGACCACGGCAGATAAGAAATTCTGCCCCGAATGCGGCTCACAGCTTCCCGAACAGACGGTGGCACAAGGTGCTGTCTGTCCGAGCTGCGGCAAGCAGAACGCCATCGGCACCAAGTTCTGCCAGGATTGCGGCACCAAGCTCCCCGCCGCTATTGCCGAGGAACAGGCGCAGGCCGACCGCAACGCCAACCTGATGGCAGAATGGGATGCAAAACTCCCGCAATATCCCAAATGGACTTGCGGAGGCACAAAGATGTACATTGACGATTACGGTACGCATTATATCTTCGGTGCCGAGTTCAACGGAAATGCAACCGCCGCACAACGTGCTGTCTCCGAGTACCGTCAGGTGCTTTTGGCAAACGGCTTCCGCCAGGCGGGAGAATATCCGAGTGTCGAGCATCTGTATAAACGTGTTGACGGTGTCGTTTACCATGTGGATACCGAGCATTGCTTTGACGGTGATTCCGATTGTCCGTCCATCGGATTTGACAAGTCAGAACCCCGTGGCGGCTTTGATTACGTAAAACCCGAACCTAAGAAGAAAACGAGCTTTTTGGATCTGTTTAAGTAAAGAATTGGAGGAAAATACAATGAAAAAATTGATTGTGCTTTTACTCGCATTGACTATGATATTTGTTCTTTCTGCCTGTGGCAGTGAAAGTGAACAGAGTGATAAGGATTCGCAAAATGCCCCCGACATTCAGAGCGACCTGAACGATTTGAACGAAAATTTGGAAGATTTGGATGATGTGCTTTCAGCACTGATCCCCGATGGCTGGGACGAGAACAACTACGGCGCGTACATTTACGGAGTTTGGGATGCTGACTTCCTTCCCGAATGCTTCCCCGAGCCCATTGAGGGGGTCAAGGTCGATCAGACGACTTTCAAGGATTACGACCACGACACGCTGAGCGGTAGCTACGCAGTCGGTCCTTTGTACTACGAAAGCAAGGAGGATTACCGCTCCTACGGCTTGCTCTTCTATGCAAATCAAGATCAGCTTGATGCATTTACCGCAGCGGTGGAGGCAAAGGGCTTGAATGGCGGCCTAACCGAGGAAGGCGATTGGACATACTATAATTATTTCGGCAACGGATGGTTCATGGAGATCTTTGTTCGTGAGACCATCGCGGAGGAGAACTATGCGTATCAGGTCAGCGTTACGGCGACCGATAGCGTGTTTGAGCTCCCTGCATCGATCAGTGGGATTCCCCTCCCCCAATGCGGTATGACGGAATACGACTACAACAAGAACTACACCATTCAGGACTTTACCAACGGCTACGATGACGTCGATTTTGACCTGAGCAGTGATACCCTTCCGACAGAGTATTATGCAGCTTGGTTCAATTATCACTGCGCTACGAATCAGGATGCCATCGACTACGCTCAGAAACTCAAGGATCTGGGCTGGGAGGTAGAATGGGAGTCCGATGGTGAGGACGGCTACCGCTGTTGCCTGCAGAAAGACGGCATTTACGCAATTTCCAACTACTACGATTATGATTGTATTCTGGAGGTTGGCTTCTCCGACATGGTGGAAAATCTGTCCTATTGACCACGCCGTATGGTGCTTCAGGAAGAGGTGATTTGATTGAAACGCCGAATAATCTTGATTTTAATTTTGGTTCTGTTGCTGTCGGGCTGCGACCAAAACGGGAACCAGAAAGATCCTGTAATTCCCGGTCAGCAGGGCGATATTGAAGCCTTTGTAGATCTTTCACAGGAGATGGAGGAGACCAACCGGGTCAGGCTGGAGCTAAGCGGTGAAGCCGCACCGCTGGCTGACTATGCCCAAACCATTATGACACTCCGGGATGAAGGTGCCGCATTCCTTTCCTACGGGCTGATCTGGCCTGCAGAGTACAGTTTCTGCTATGCACTCAGCTGCACCAGTTCTCTGCGTTATGCGGCAGATCTGCTGTTGGAGGCTCGGGGCGAAGCGGTTGAGACCGAACACTATGTAGGCTGGGATTTAATTGGAGCCATCAGCCTTGTGTGCCCATGCCCGTTCCAGTTGGAGGCACTGGTATGCAGTCAAACCGGTGACACCGCACGGGCAGAGGCTTGTCTGGATATGGCTGCTATGAACCCACAACAGGTCTATGGTGCTGAAGGCTTTGCTATACTTCCAAACATGAGTACTGCAGGACTTAAGGAGGTAAAGGCAAAACTGGAGGCTTTTGAGGATCATCTGCTGAGTCTGTGGCCCATAGAGCCACTTGCAGCCGAACGCAGCGGCTATGAGTTCAGCGCTGAGTACCACCAAACCTGTGCCGCAGTTGCACTGGAGGCAGGAAATAATTGGCTTGCGTTGGACTACTACGAAAAAGCGCTGCAGACGAACCCTTTCCTGTCGGACTCCTATGTGGTATGTGCTATGCAGGCCATCAAACTGGAAAGTCCGGAAACTGTTCTTGCCTATTTACGCGGCGGTCTTGCTCTGGATGAAACGCATCCTGGACTCAATGCCTTGGCTGCAGCCTTCTGGCTTTCTGCCGGAGAAGAAACACTGTATAAGGAACATCTGGCTGCTGCCAGAGCAAGTGACCGGTTTACAGATGAGTTGGCTGCGTTCTGCGACAGTCTGGAAGGAGGGATTTCATGAAACACAGAAGACTTTTGAGTTGGGTTCTTTGCCTGGTAATGATTATCTCCATGACCTTATGGATGGCTCCCACCGTTTCGGCTGACTATGCCGGTGTGGATTACAGTCGCTTTAACTACAGCACCAACGGTCGGGTATATCCTGCTTCGCTGACCATCGGAGACTTGAAATTCAGCGGCACCCTGCGTTGCACCAACAACTTCCATCTCGGTGATATCAACGATGCCATAGGGGAGTTCTTTGAAGCCACGGGTCTTAGCGAGCGTGATCTTCTGGATGCCCAGAAGAAAATCAAAGCATCGGAAAGGGATCGTCAGTTCACATACGAGGACGGTGTCCGTATTGCCTCCAATTTGCTGTCGATTTTCGGTGGAGATACGGCACAGGAGATCGGAACATTTTTGGTGGAGGATATTTGCAAGATTCTGCTCAGCGAAGACAAGGGACAGACCATTGCGGAGTTTGCCATTGATGCTGTAATTAAGGAATTGGGCGAGATTGGCGACAATCTGCAGGATGCCGCTCTTGATGAAGCATTCTGGAAGGTATTCAATACATCCTTTGATTCCTTTGCCGACCAGTTCTCTGTAGACTGGGGGAAAATTGGCAAGGTCAACCCTATGGCCATGTTGATTGAGACACTGAAAATATCCTACAAGGAATATCAACTGGATGTAGAGCGGTGGATGCGGCGTGTGGAAGCGGTCAATGCCAGGGATTTCCTGAATAATTTCTATGATGCGGTCAATCTGTTGCTGTCGCAGCGTGACGGTAGCTCCGGAACCTGGAGACTGAAAATCGTTAGCACCCGGGATCGCTATTTCTCCTTCTGGGGTTCGGAAAACAATTTGCAACGGTGGAATGTTGTGGTGGATATGTATGGAGAAAGTGTCAGTCCTACATCTCCGAAGGGCGTATTTGAAGGAACCGTCGCCCTGTATGCCAGCCATAATATGCGGCCCTTTGATCAAAAGCTTTGGTACGGCGGTTTTGGCAATTTCAAAGAAGGATGGCTGA
>JAZOBG010000062.1:0-4014 GCA_045595865.1 Oscillospiraceae bacterium | reverse complement strand
GAGACCGTAAGAAATTCTTAAGATTACCGTAAGAAATTCTTGAAATTTATGTTTCTCCGGATCTCTGTTTTGCAGTGACCCGGTATGGGAACGGAGGCTGCTCCTCATTATGAAAAAACACGCTTTCTTTTACCGGCTTCTCCGGCCTCTGGTCATTGTGTTTGCCAAAATCCGCTTTGGCTACCGCTACGAAAAAGCCGGTGATCTGCCGGAAAATTACATCGTTCTTTCCAACCACACCACCGATTACGATCTGCTCTTTGTGGCGGCCAGTTTCCCCCGCATGATGTACTTTGTGGGCAGCGAGCACATCTCCCGCTGGGGTTTCCTGTATAAATTCCTGCGCTTCTGCTTTGACCCCATCATGCGCCCCAAGGGTGCTTCGGCCGCCTCCACCGTCAAGGAAATGATGCGCCGCGCCAAGAGCGGAGCCAACCTCTGCCTGTTTGCCGTGGGCGTGCGTTCCTGGGACGGCGCTCCCTGCCCCATCGCTCCCTCCACCGCCAAGATGGTCCAGCGCATGGGCTGCGGTCTGGTGACCTACCGTATTACCGGCGGCTACTTTGCCAGCCCCATGTGGGCGGGCGCCAGCGTCCGCCGCGGCCCGGTCCACGGCGCTCCCGTCCATGTATTTACCGCCGAGCAGCTGGCTGCCATGGATACCAACGAGCTGTACCGCATCATTGTGGACGATTTGGGTGAAAATGCATACGAGCGTCAGCTGGCTGACCCCAAGCCCTACAAGCGCAAAGCACTGGCCGAGGGTCTGGAAAACCTCCTGTTCCTCTGCCCCCTCTGCAAGGAGCGCGACACCTTCCGGACGCTGGACGACACGGCCACCTGCAGCAGCTGCGGCCTTTCTTTCCGCTACAATCAGCTCGGTATGCTGGAAGACGGCCCCTACTCCACCGTGCAGGAGTTCCACATCTGGCAGAAGAGCGAAGTTGCGCAGCACGTGGAGCGTGACATGGTCTACACCGCCGGAACCGCCTCCCTGTCCACCGTAAAGGGCCACGTCCAGACGCCGGTGACCTCCGGCCCGGTCTCCATGGACACGCAGGCCCTGCGCTGCGGCGAGCTGGAATTCCCCCTGAACACCATCACCGATCTGGCCATGCACGGTCAGCACACCATCGTGTTCACCGCAGGCAAGGTCTATTACGAACTGGTCATCGGCGAAGGCTGGAACGCCTTGAAATTCTTCCTGTACTACAACGCCCGCAAGGCAAAGACCACCTCCGAAGCAACCCTATAAAAAGCCGGACCGGCGCAGCAATCATGCTGCGCCGGTCGTTTTCTTATTCCTTTTCGTAGGGGACCCAGACTTCAAAATATCCGGTCAGTTTCCCGTCATCCAGCACGCTGGCCAGCAGGTTGCCCCGGGCGTCTCCGGTCAGCTTCAAGCCGTTTTTCTGCGCAAAACCCACCACATATTCCAGTTTATGGGGGGAGAAATTTCCCTTGCCCGAACTGGTAAACACGGTATAAATGCAGGGCTGACTTTTTAAATACACCGCCGGGGGGCGCACCTTCACGCCCAGCTCACGCACATAGTCGGGCGTCAGGGAAAATCCCCAACGGAAGCGACCTTCCTTCCGGTTATCGCTGATATCCTCCACCGGCATTTCAAAGCAGCGGTGGGTGAACGGCATATATTCCAGCCACTCCTTGCCCACCACCTGCACGGCATCACTGTTGTCATACTGGTCATTGTGGCGGTTGATGTAGCGGAGCATCACCGGACTGACGCGCAGCACGCATTTGCCCAGCTCATTCTTCAAGCGCAGCAAGTCGGCCTGATGCTCGCGGGCGCGGCGAACCAGCAGTTCGTTGCGGCGGATCTCGGCGCGCAGCTCGGCCACCTTTTTGTCCAGCGTATCGGCCACTTCTTCCGCCGTGGAGTCGGTGATGAGTTCAGCCACCTGATCAATGCCGAAATGAAAGCTCTTGTACCAGATGCAGTCCATCAGGAAGTTGACGTCCCACGGCTCATAGTAGCGGTAGTCGTTGTTGGGGTCCTTCACCGGGGCAACGATGCCCTTTTTTTCATAATATCGCAGCAGGTCGGGCGACACACCCAGAATGCGCGCCACATCACCGATTTTGTACTTCATCGCGCCACCAACTTTCGTATGGTTCCAAGGTTTAAACTAATATTATACCCTCAGCGGTATAATTTCAATCATATTATACCGAAATCGGTAATATTTCCTGAAAAAACTCTTGACCTTGGTACCATTCCAAGGTTTACAATTTTGGGTGGATTATGCAAGTTGATTTACGCGGCAAGCGCGACAATAATTTTAGGAGGAAACTGTATTATGAAGACTCTGGCTGATATCAAGAAGATCGCAGTCCTGGGCGCCGGCACCATGGGCCCCGGCATCGCTCAGACCTACGCCATCGGCGGCTACGAAGTCACCATGTGGACCCGCAGCGAGTCCACCCGTGAGAAGGCCAAGGCCGCTCTGCACAACAGCCTGGTGACCTTCGCCGAGGAAGGCGTCATCGCCAAGGAAGACATCGAGACCATCTACAACCGCGTCAGCTTCGCCCTGACCGTCCCCGAGTGTGTTGAGGGCGCTCAGTTCATTCAGGAGACCATCGTGGAGAACAAGGACGCCAAGATCGAGCTGTACAACCAGCTGGCTGAGATCGTCCCCTCTGACGTCATCATCGCTTCCAACACTTCCGCTCTGAACATCTTTGAGATCGTTCCCGAGAAGCTGCTGCCCCAGCAGGTCATCGCTCACTGGTATGCTCCCCCCGCCCTGATCCCTCTGGTCGAGGTGGTCAAGAGCGAGCAGGCTCCCGAAGAGTTCGCCACCATCACCAAGGAGCTGCTGGAAAAGTGCGGCAAGACCGCCGTTCTGATGAAGAAGTTCGTTCAGGGCTACATCATCAACCGTCTGCAGCAGTGCATTCAGGGCGAGTGCTTTAACCTGATCGACAACGGCTACTGCGACGCTCAGGCCATCGACGACGCCTGCAAGGCCTCCTTCATCCCCCGCGCCATGGTGCTGGGCATCATGAAGCGCATCGACTTCGGCGGCATCGACATGACCGCCAACAACATCCGCAACAAGAGCTACTCCTTCCCCAACTACGACACCATGCCCAAGTGCATGCAGGAGCATCTGGATGCCGGCGAGCTGGGTCTGAAGAGCGGCAAGGGCTTCTACGATTACACCGGCAAGGACACCGGCGAGATCACCGCTCACCGCGACAAGCAGCTGTTCGAGGTCTTCGCTCTGGCCAAGAAGTTCATGGCCGACCCCGTCTAATCGACAATTTAACCGCAAAGGTTCCCTTCCAAAACTCGGAAGGGAACCTTTTTTATTGTTCCGGCATGCACCATGCTTATGTGGTTATAAACAGCTTTTACTTGACGAAAAAGTTGGAATTGATTTATTATGCTAAAGTAAGGTACCTGTCAAATTGCAGTCTGTCCAAAGACATTGGTCCTTGACTTTTGCGGCAAAGGAGCGTTTCGTGATGCATAAAACATACAGCTTGGATTTGAACGATTATGCCGGTCAGTGGGTGCACAGAGTGGACCAAGCGAGCGGCGTGGCTTACTACGCTTTGGATGTGGTCTACTGCGCCAAACCCGTTGTTCCCGAAGTGCAGCACATGATCATTTATGCCCCCGAGGCATACATGACCAAACTGGCTGACGGCAGCGTGGTACGGAACAACGAGGGCAAGGTAGCAGATTATACCGCCGAGACCGCTCCGATCCTTTACACCAACCGAAGCGGCGGATACAGCGGCGGCGAGACCGAGGACGTTAAAATTGCATATATGAAGCAGGGCTATGTTCAGGTCAGCGTAAAAGCCCGCGGCAAGGAAACTCAGGACGCCGAAGGGCGCTTCATCGGTCAGTTCCCTCTGGTAGTGGTTGACCTGAAGGCAGGAATCCGATTCCTGAAGGCCAATAAGGGCGTGGTCCCCGGCAATCCCGACCGCATCGTCTCTCACGGTTACAGCTCCGGCGGCGCCGTGTCCGCCATG
>JAZOBG010000061.1:0-7451 GCA_045595865.1 Oscillospiraceae bacterium | reverse complement strand
GTGTCGTAAATGGCGGCGTCGCCGTGGGGGTTGAGCTTCATGGTCTGGCCCACGATGTTGGCCGATTTGGTGCGCTGGCCATTCAGCAGTTTCATCTGGTACATGGTGTACAGCAGCTTGCGGTGAGAAGGCTTGAAGCCGTCGATCTCGGGAATGGCGCGGGAGACGATAACGCTCATGGCGTAGGGCATATAGTTCAGTTCCAGCGTCTCGGTGATAGGCTGTTCCAGCACCTCGGGCCGCAGACCCATGACGTTGGGGTTGTTTACTTTGGGTTTGTTCTCGGCGGGATTTTTCTTTTTAGCCATTGGTATCGCCCCCTTTCATCAGGAAATGTCCGCAAGGTCAAGGTACTTGTACCCGTTGTCAGCGATGTGATCTTTTCTGCCCTGCAGGTTATCGCCCAGCAGCAGGTCGAAGGTGGCGGCGGTGCGCTCCACATCCTCGGGCATGACCTTGATCAGGCGGCGGGTCTCGGGGTTCATGGTGGTCAGCCACATCATCTCGGGGTCGTTCTCACCCAGACCTTTGGAGCGGTTGATGATGGCCTTTTTGCCGGCCAGCTCGCCGTTGACGATGTCGTTCTTCTCCTTGTCGGAGTAAGCAAACCAGGTTTTTTCCTTGTAGATGATCTCATACAGGGGGGATTCGGCGATATAGACGTAGCCCTGATCGATCAGGGTGGGAGTCAGGCGGTAGAGCATGGTCAGGATCAGGGTGCGGATCTGAAAGCCGTCCACGTCGGCGTCGGTACAGATGACCACCTTATTCCAGCGCAGGTTGTCCAGATCAAAGGCGGCCAGATCCTTGGCACGCTTGTCATTGACTTCCACACCGCAGCCCAGCACGCGGATCAGGTCGGTGATGATCTCGCTTTTGAAAATGCGGGCATAGTCGGCCTTCAGGCAGTTGAGGATCTTGCCGCGCACCGGCATGATGCCCTGGAATTCGGCGTCACGGGAGAGCTTGACGCTGCCCAATGCCGAGTCGCCCTCCACGATATACAGCTCGCGGCGGTCCACATCCTTGGTGCGGCAGTCCACAAACTTCTGCACGCGGTTGGAGATGTCCATGGAGCCGGACAGCTTCTTCTTGATGTTCAGGCGGGCCTTCTCGGCCGTCTCACGGGAGCGCTTGTTGATGAGCACCTGCTCGGCGATCTTCTGGGCGTCGAAGGGGTTCTCGATAAAGTAGACTTCCAGCTGGGAACGCAGGAATTCGGTCATGGCCTCCTGCACGAATTTGTTGTTGATGGCCTTCTTGGTCTGGTTTTCGTAGCTGGTCTGGGTGGAGAAGTTGTTGCTGACCAGCACCAGACAGTCCTGCACGTCGTTCCAGGTCAGCTTGCTGTCGTTCTTCTGGTACTTGCCGATCTGCTTGATGTAGGCGTCAATGGCACCTCCGAAGGCCGAACGCATGGCCTTTTCGGGGGAGCCGCCGTGCTCCAGCCAGGAGGAGTTGTGGTAGTGCTCGATGACCTGCACCGTATTGGAGAAGCAGAAGGATACGCTGAGCTTGACCTTGTACTCGGGCTTGTCCTCGCGGTCCTTGCCGCGGCGCTCGGTCTGCCAGAAGACCGGCTGGGTCAGGGAACCCTCTCCGGCCAGTTCGGCCACATAGTCCACGATGCCGTTTTCGTATTTGAACTCAAAATTCTCGAAGCGGCCGGGGGTGGTTTCGTTGCGCAGTTTGAAGGTGACACCGGCATTGACCACGGCCTGACGCTTCATGACATCCTGATAATATTCCAACGGGATGTCGATGTCGGTAAAGACCTCCAGATCGGGTTTCCAACGGAAGGTGGAGCCGGTCTTTTTGCCCCGGTCGGTGGGTTCCTTGTGCAGGCCGCCGATGTTTTCGCCCTTTTCAAAGTGCAGGGTGTACTTGAAGCCGTCGCGGCGGATGGTGGCGTCAAAGTATTCCGAGGCGTACTGGGTGGCGCAGGAGCCCAGACCGTTCAGACCCAGAGAGTATTCGTAGTTGTCGCCGCTGGCGTTGTCGTACTTACCGCCGGCGTACAGCTCGCAGAAGACCAGCTCCCAGTTGTACTTGCCTTCCTTCTCGTTCCAGTCCACGGGACAGCCGCGGCCCTGGTCCTCCACCTCAATGGACTTGTCCAGAAAACGGGTGACCGTGATCAGATTGCCGTGACCCTCGCGGGCCTCGTCGATGGCGTTGGACAAAATTTCGAAAACGGCGTGCTGGCAGCCGTCCAGACCGTCCGAGCCGAAGATGACGCCCGGACGCTTACGGACGCGGTCGGCGCCTTTCAGGGCGGAGATGGATTCGTTGCCGTAGCTTTTCTTGGCCATGGTGCTTCCTCACATTCTTAAAACAAGGGATTGTGGCGCCCTTGTTTTTATACATACTAAATCAGCTTATTTTATCCCAATTCCAATCCGCATGTCAAGGTAAATGCGGGGGAAAAGGCTTGTGTATGAAAGCAGGAATATTTGTCCAAACTATCCATAAGATGGACTAAGGCAACAGAACTCGAATCCACATCGGTTTTTGCAGTCGGATTTCTGCCCATACTGCGTCACCGGCCTTGGAAATACAAAAAGTATTCCCTGCGGTCGCTTCCTTGTCTGGACGGAAATCCACTCTGAAAAAACTGCTTTGCACATTTCGGCGAGCAGGATTCGAGGGATTTTTGCTGCGGAGAAAGCCGCCTTGCTGACGCAAGGCAATGACGACAAGACAAAAAGCACCGAATTATGCCCCGAAATGCGGTGCGGATTCGAGTTCTGTTGCCTTAAGGAAAATTACAGAGAAAGGTGTGGTTACGATGACCCGGACCGTCAGAAAAATTTCGCCGCACAAGCGGCTTGCGACCCCTGACCAGGAAGAGCGGCAGGCCCTGCTGGAGGGATTGGAGCGGACCAAGATCCTGATCCATCAGGCCTATTCCTGCTTCAACCGGGAGAGCGATCCCGACCTGATCGAATCCTACGTTTTTGAGATCAACGCCCTGCAAAGTCGGTATTCCTATCTGCTCAAACGGGTACGGGAACTGGAGGAACCGGAGCTGCTGCCGGCGGCGGAGGTTTAACCATGCAGTGGCTTGGGATGGGTGTTCTGGTAGTGGTACTTCTGGTTTTGCTGCGAAAACCTATGCGCTGGCTGCTGCGGCTGTTGGGGCGCACGCTGGCAGGGTTGGCAGGACTGTTTGCCTTCAGCCAGATCGGAGGTCTGTTTGGGGTGACGCTGGGGGTCAATCTGGTCAACGCTCTGGTCGTGGCTCTGCTGGGTATGCCCGGGTTTGGGCTGCTGCTGATGGCCAACTGGGCGCTGCAGATATGAAAAAAGAAAGTGATGAAGAATCTGCCCGGAGCACATTCTTCATCACTTTTTCGTTAATATCGGTTGACCCAGCTGGAAATGAGCAGGGTAGGAACCAGCCACATCAGCAGGAAGACCAGAAGGCTCAGCACCGACAGAGAGGTGAAGGCCATCTGTGCTGTCAGGTAGAAGGCCAGCAGAAGGCCGATCACCGAGCCGATGACCGCCAGCGTGGTGCTCAGACGGGTGGCAAGGTGCAGGCGCTTGGCGCCCACCACAGCCTCGGACAGAGGGCCAATGCCCTCACGACAGAGGACGCAGACCAGCGGCAGATCGTGGCTTTGCTCCGGGTCGGACAGATCCCGGCGGCGGGAGTGGTCGGGGAACTCCATGCGGTCGGCGGGGAGCTTAAAACGCTGGTGGAGCATGGCCGGGAACAGGTTAAAGTCCCGGGTGGCGAGGATGGGAGAGATCCTGTTTTCGATGAGAGCGCCCAGAGAGGGGCGCACAGTGGCGTGTAGGGCGTAGGTCTGGGCAAAGATGCCGGCCAGCTCACCGTCAATGGCGCAGAACACGGCATTCTTTACGTTCAGGCCGTCGGGCATGGGTACCTCCATCATGTGCATAAAGGAGGAATTTCCCACCAGAATATGCTCGCCCCGCACTGCGGCGGAGACGCCGCCCTCGTACAGGTGCACGTGCTCAGCCTTGCGGTAGAGGCAGCCCTGACTGTGCAGCAGTTCGTAGAATGCGCGGTCCAGACCGCTTCCGGTCTCCCGCACCAGTGTGGCGGTGACCGAGATCACCTTGTCCAGCGAGTGGTTGGGGAAGACCTTGACGCCGTTCATATCCACCGAACCGGGGGGGAACAGGTCGGTATCCGACAGCAGGATGCCGGTGTTTTTGGCCTGACGGCAAATGCCCTCCCAACCGGCCAGCGCGGCGCCTACACCGGCAAGGCGGCGGGACAGGATGCGCCAGGGAAGGGTAAAGGCCAGCGCTCCGCTGAAGGAGGCGCAGGCGCAAAGGGTGGCCGAAAGGCACCAGAGCAGCAGTTCGGGCCGCTCTTTGCCCACCGAAGCCTGCAGGGAAAACAGCAGGCTGGCCAGAATCAGCAGAGGAGCCATGGTACGAAACACCCGCATGGCGCCGTCATCCGACCGGATCTGACTGCCGAAGCCCTTGACTTCGCCCGGCCACTTGGAGAAGACCGAGCGTCCGTCCCAGCGGTCCTCGTCCAGCGTGACCAGATAGGGGGTCTTGGCGGCTGCCGCTGTGCGGCAGGAAATACGCAAAGTCAGCTGCTTCATGTACTTGCCCCAAAGGCCGAAGCCCAGAGCGAGAACGCAGATCAGACTGTATGGCAGGCTTTCGGCACGATTGCCGATGAAGTTCATGGTACAGGCATCGGCCAGCGTGACCAGAGAGGCCAGAAGGGTCAGGGTATCGGCTCCGAGGCGGGAAATGCCGGCCCAGACCAGATCGTAACTAAACGCCAGCGCCACAAAGTGGATGCCGGCACAGATCCAGATCTGCAGCCAGTTTTCATCCAACGGAGCGGGAAGGGGAAGGGAAAACGGGTCGGCCAGACACAGATACAGCAGGGGGAGCGCAAGGAAAAACACCAGAAAACGGCGGATACGCAGCCAGCCAAGGCCCTTTCCGTATTTGGCAGCCAGCTCCTGGGGCGGCGTGTCCGGCCATGTGCGCACCTTGCGGCGGCGGGGGGCCAGTCGTTTGCGCAGATGGGTAGGCTGTTCCACGTCCACGCCGGGCAGATACTGCTCGGCCTTTTGCTCTTCGGCGGAAGGTTCTTCGTGCTCGAACATACGGGCAGCGAAGCGGTCAGCCCGGGTCAGAATACGGTTCAGGAACGAGGACTTTTCCGCCTCAGGTTCCGGTTCACGCTTGGGCAGCGGTTTGATTTTTGAGGAAGGGGGCGGTGCCGTAGGCTCGGGGATAGGTTCCGGCTCGGGTTCCGGGATCGGCTCCGGTTCCGGGATCGGCTCCGGCTCAGGCTGCTCTTCCGGCATCTGTTTTCCGGGGAACCGGATGACTTTTTCCTCTCTGGTTTTTTCCGCAGGAGGCGGAGTGGGGGCCGACGGTTTTTCCGGTTTGGGACGGGGCCGGTTGACAAATTCGGGCACGTCAAGATCCCCCTCCCGGCGGGAGTGGGCACCAAATTCGGCCAGGATCTCGTCAATGTCGAGATCCAGCTCCGAAATATCGAATTGATCGTCCCGGTTGTTTGCCATGTGTGGGTTCCTTTCGTTGGGTCAGAAAATGATCACAGACGCTGGCGGACGGCCTCATACAGCAGGATAGCGGCGGCGGCCGAAGCGTTCAGGGAGTTCAGCTTGCCCTTCATGGGAATGGAGACCTTGAAATCGCAGGTTTCCGACACCAGACGGCCCATGCCGTCACCCTCGCTGCCGATGACAATGGCGGCAGGGCCTTTCAGGTCGGCCTTGTACAGGGAGGTGTCGCCGTCGGCAGCCGTGCCGAAAACCCAGACACCTTCCTTTTTCAAGTCCTTCAGCAGGGTGGGGATGTTGGGCACGCGGGCCACGGGAACATGGCTGACGGCACCGGCCGAGGTCTTTGCCACGATGGCGGTCAGGCCGGCTGAGCGGCGCTTGGGAATAATCACGCCGTGTGCGCCGGCACATTCTGCGGTGCGGATGACGGCGCCCAGATTGTGGGGGTCGGACAGCTCGTCGCAGACCACGATCAGGGGATTTTCGCCCTTCTCCCGGGCGGCGTTGAGGATATCCTCCACGCTGGCGTATGCCCGGGCGGCGGTGACGGCAATGACACCCTGATGAGAGTGGGTCACGCTGCGCTCATCCAGCTTGCGGCGGTCGGTCTCCACCACCACGATGCCCTTGCCCCGGGCGGTGGATGCGATGTGGCCCAGGGCGGCGTCGGTCTCACCCTTGGCCAGATAGATCTTGTCAATGGGGGTGTTGGTGCGCAAAGCCTCCAGCACGGCGTTGCGGCCTTCGATGATGCCGTCGGACTCGGCGTCGGTATTAAAAGCGTGAGGGCGTTTGTCTTTCATAATGTGCCCGCCTTTCCAAAGCTATGTTTCCAAATAGTATATCACATTTCAACGCATAATAGCAAGCAATGGAACCGGCGAACTTCACAGAAAGTTTACGGACGGTTCCTTGCTTTTCCATGCCTGCCGTGGTATATTAAGCTGACCCCATTTGTATCAATTCCAAAGGAGGATACTCGTTTGGCTCCCAATAATCAAAATAACAACCCCAACAACAAAAACCCAAACAACAAAAAGAGATACACCGGATTTATCTCCATCGTACTTTGGGCCCTGATTTTGACCATTGTGTTCAACTTCCTGTTTGACGGAAGAGACGCGAAGGGCATCGTCGAGGTCAAGTATTCCGATTTCCGCAACGCCGTGGAACAGGGCGTGGTGGAGCTGGTGGACATGGATTCCGGCGTTTACACCTTCTATCTGAAGGAAGGCTGGTCCATGGATGCCGACGGCGTTCTGACCTACGCCGAGCCGGAGGAGACCGAGCCGGACGACGCGCCGGCCGCCGCTGTCATCCCCGGCGAGTTCCTTGACGGAACCGAGGTGGCCTACCAGACCGCCCCCATGACCGATGCCGGACTGATTCCCCTGATGGAGGAACAGGAGGGCCTGACCTACGGCCCCGACATCGTGCAGGAATCTTCCTACCTGATGAATCTGCTGCTCAGTTACATTCTGCCCATGGCATTGATGATCGGCGTTATGATGCTGCTGTACCGCTTCGCCTTCAAGAAAATGGGCGGCGGCGGAATGGGCGGCATCGGCGGCGTGGGCAAGGCCAACGCCAAGGTTTATGTGGAAAAGAAGACCGGCGTCACCTTCCGCGACGTGGCCGGTCAGGACGAGGCCAAGGAGTCCCTGCAGGAAATCATCGACATGCTCCACAACCCCGCCAAGTACAGCGAGATCGGCGCCAAGCTGCCCAAGGGCGCTTTGCTGTTGGGCACCCCCGGGTCCGGTAAGACCCTGCTGGCCAAGGCCGTGGCCGGTGAGGCCGGCGTGCCATTCTTCTCCATCAGCGGCTCCGATTTTGTGGAAATGTTCGTGGGCGTGGGTGCCTCCCGTGTCCGTGACCTGTTTAAAGAGGCCGCCAAGATGGCCCCCTGTA
>JAZOBG010000060.1:0-3358 GCA_045595865.1 Oscillospiraceae bacterium | reverse complement strand
GCGGGGACCCAGCACGATGACCCGAGCCTCACCCAGAAGGAACGAACTGGCTGCCTCGGGAACGGTCACTTCCAGTTCCTGAGCATGAGTGTACTTGAGAAAGTATTCAAAGGGCCTGGAGTCGTACTCGATGACCGGAGCAAACACCTGCCCCACTGTGCAGGTGTTCAGCGGCCCGGACAGACCGCCCACGTGGTCCTCGTGGGCGTGGGTACAGATTACATAATCCAGATACTCAATGCCCTGTTCCTTCAGATAAGCCACCACCAGACTGCTGTCATCCACGTTGCCGCCGTCGATGAGCATGGTCTGTCCGCCGCACTCCAACAGCGTGCAGTCGGCCTGACCCACGTCGATGTAATGGACGGTCAGCTCTCCCGTCGACTCCGGGGCGGCGATGTACGCAGGCTTAGAGTCCGGAAACAAAATCGGTTTTAATTCAGGGAACAGATAGACCGCCAGGGCAACCAGTGCCAGAAGAATAACGGTACTAAGGGTCTTTCGGAATTTTTTCATAGTCCCTCCTTGGGGATTCTTTCGTCGGGCCATAACGATTCACGGCAGCGCCGCTCCGCCTTACAGGTCCTGGATGTTCATTTTATCCAGCTGCCTGCCGCGGCGCCGCTTTTCTCGGCAGGCGAAATAGATCGCCAGCATAACGATGGTGGGAATGTTGCCCAGCAGCCAGACCGCGATCATCTGCAGAACAAAGCTCACCGAGACCCCCTCGGCGGGAGCCACCATGTTCAGGGGATATATCAAGCCGTACAGGAAACAGAGCGCGGGCAAAATCAACCCCGGCCATTTGCTTTCCCGTCTGGACAGCCAGATCTGCAGCAAAACTGCACCCACCAGCAAAATCAAAAGCAACACAAGAACAAACCAAATTCTTTGCATACCTTACTCCTTCCCCAGACTCTTTTTGTACTCGCTGATCAAAATCTTGGCCGTATCAAAATCCAGCTTGTCGTTGATGGCCAGCCGCTTGATCAGGGCGACGTACGGCTCGCTTTCGGTATCTTCACTGACCTTGATCTTCTGGATCAACCGGTCCAGGCGCAGCCGGACCGTGGGATAGGTCACCCCGTACTGCCGCGCCATTTCCTTCAACGACCCGGAGGCCAGCAAAAACCGCTTGATGAACGCCACGTCTTCCTCATCCAGATCGGTGATCCATTCGGGAATGATCTGAAGTGCCATAGCAGCCCCTCCTTTAACATTATTTATTATAATCTTTAACAATGTTAAAGTCAATACAAATTTTTGCTTTCACTTTCTTCAAACACTGTCCCGTGCCGCGGGTCCCAAAGGCGGCCGAAAGGCAGAGAAGACCCCGCGGAAAATCCGCGGGGCCCTGGTACAAAACTTTGATATGCAATTAGTAAGCAACGCCCTGCCACATCATGGCCTCAGCGACCTTGATGAAGCCTGCGATATTGGCGCCGGCGACCAGATTGCCTTCCATGCCGAAGTCGGCGGCGGCCTTGGCGGCGTTGGCGTAGATGTTCTTCATAATGCCGTGCAGCTTCTCGTCCACTTCCTCAAAGGTCCAGCTCAGGCGCATGGAGTTCTGGGTCATCTCCAGACCGGAGGTAGCCACGCCGCCGGCGTTGGCAGCCTTGGCGGGGCCGAAGGGAATACCGGCAGCCTGGAAAGCGGCGACAGCCTCGGGAGTGGAGGGCATATTGGCTCCCTCAGCCACGTACTTGACACCGTTGGCGATCAAGGCAGCGGCAGATTCGCCATCCAGCTCGTTCTGGGTGGCGCAGGGCAGGGCGATGTCACAGGGGACAGTCCAGATGCCCTTGCAGCCTTCCACATAGGTAGCGGAAGGAACATAGTCCAGATAGGTCTTGATACGGGCACGCTTGACTTCCTTGATCTCCTTGATGATCTTGTAATCAATGCCGTTGGGATCGTAGATATAGCCGTTGGAGTCGCACATGGCGACCACCTTGCCGCCCAGCTGAGTGGCCTTTTGGTTGGCGTAAGTAGCCACATTGCCGGAACCGGAAATGACCACCGTCTTGCCCTCGAAGGTGTCACCGTGGGCCAGCAGCATCTCGTTGGTGAAGTAGCACAGGCCGTAACCGGTGGCTTCGGTACGGGCCAGAGAGCCACCTGCTCCCACTTTTTTACCGGTCAGAACACCGCCGTCGTAGACGTTGCGCAGACGGACATACTGGCCGTACATGAAGCCGATCTCACGGGCGCCCACGCCGATGTCACCGGCGGGTACGTCGGTGTCAGCACCGATGTGGCGCTGCAGCTCAGTCATAAAAGCCTGACAGAAACGCATAATCTCATTGTCGCTCTTGCCCTTGGGATCAAAGTCAGCGCCGCCCTTGCCGCCGCCCATGGGCAGACCGGTCAGGGAGTTTTTGAACAGCTGCTCAAAACCGAGGAACTTCATAATGGACAGGTTGACCGAGGGGTGGAAACGGCAGCCGCCCTTGTAGGGGCCGATGGCAGAATTGTACTGCACGCGGTAGCCGCGGTTGACCTGCACCTTGCCGGCATCGTCCACCCAGGACACGCGGAACATGATGACACGCTCGGGCTCCACAATGCGGCTCATAACACCCTTTTTGATCAACTCAGGGCGTTGCTCCACCACGGGCTCCAGAGATTCCAGCACTTCCCGCACGGCCTGCAGGTATTCCTTCTCATGACCGTTGCGCACAACCAGATCCGAATAAATGGCAATCAGTTTTTCATTCTTCAGAGACATATCAAAAACTCCTTTGCGGGTTATTTGCTCATTGTATTTTCATATTATACGGTTTCACCCATAAAAATGCAAGTTATTTTTTTCGAGTTGCATATCACGGCGGTTTTTACGAAAAAAGGGCGGCCAAATGGCCGCCCTTGGTTGTTGAAGTTGCAAAATCAGTCTAAATAGCGGGGTCCAAACCCGTGGGGAAGCAAATCAGACAGTTTGACGCGCTCAATCACACGGTCCTGTCCGGTCACCAGCAGTTCCAGTTCGGGACAGAACTCATACAGCATCTGCCGGCAGGGACCGCAGGGCCAGCAGGGCTGCTCACTGTTGCCCACAACAGCCATTTTCACCCAGTCATCCCGGTGTCCCTCGCTGACCGCCTTGAGAAGAGCGGTGCGCTCGGCACAGACGGTGGAGCCGTAAGCGGCATTTTCCACGTTGCAGCCGGTGAAGACGCTGCCGTCGCTGCAGAGCAGTGCGGCACCCACCGGGAATTTGGAATAGGGTACATAGGAACGCTCCAGCATGGCAACAGCCAGATCCACCAGTTCACGATCGGTCATGGCCTTCTCCTTATTCACCGAAATCATAGCCCAGATCGGGGCGCACACTCAGATCAATGATGTCCTTGGAGTC
>JAZOBG010000059.1:0-17709 GCA_045595865.1 Oscillospiraceae bacterium | reverse complement strand
GAGTGGTTCCATAAGACATGGGATGTTCCGGTTTTTGTGGGAAATGATGCAAACTGTGCCTCTCTGGGTGAATATTTTGCCGGGGCCGCACGCGGAAAACATTCCGCGGTGGTGGTCACCCTTGGGACCGGTGTCGGTATCGGTGCCGTCGTGGAAGGGCAGAGCTTTCTTGGTTTTAACGGAAACGGCATGGAAGGTGGCCATATGGTCATTGTCACCGACGGTGTGCTCTGCAACTGCGGCCGACGCGGCTGCTGGGAGCAGTATTCTTCCGCGACTGCGCTCAAACGTATGACAAGAGAAGAAATGCTGCGTGATTCCGGTTCCCTTATGTGGGAACTTTGTGAGGGTACGGTAGATAAGGTTGGCGGCCGCACGGCATTTCAGGCTGCGCGCAGCGGTGACGCAGCAGGAAAACGAGTGGTAGACACTTATCTGAAATATCTGGCTACCGGACTGACCAATCTGGTGAATATCTTCCAGCCTGAAATTCTTTGTCTGGGCGGCGGGGTCAGTAATGAGGCTGATGACCTGTTTCTGGATCCGCTTCGTGAGCTTGTCGCGGCAGAACGGTACAATTCCCGGAAGGATGCGCTGCAAACGCTGTTGGTTAAATGCGAACTGGGTAACGATGCGGGAATCATCGGTGCAGCTTATCTTGGAAGGGTGCAAATTGCGGAAGGCCGCTGCTGATTTTTTGAGGTTACATAGTGTTTTTGTTTATGCAGGAGTACTATTTTGGTGCTCCTGTCTCTTTTTTCTTGCTTTTTCACAGGGATTGGAATATAGTAAATCCAACAGGCAGAGTAGGAACATGTGTGAAGTAAGGTCTTGATTGACAATTGCTGACAAGCCCGAGCGACGATTCTTTTCCGGCCATTCTGCGGTGTTTTTCCGCGCAATACACAAAGTATTGCTTTGGAAAAACATATTGTCTGGCAGAAAAATCTTTCGCCGCAGGGCATATCCTCAATTATCAAACAAGACCTCAGTGCCGGCGGGACGGGGAGTTGTCCGCCGGACGAAAGGTTTTTGCCGCAGTACGTGTTCCGCATCCCGCTGCCGCAGAATGGGCGGGAATTCCTCCCTTTGTGCGGCATTTCCGTTTTTCGGACTGCCAAAAACAAAGAGGAGGTCTTTTTATGCCCATTTTCAAAACGCCGTTTTCCAGAGCCTACTGGAAAGAATCATTGAAATCCTTCCACAGTGTTCGTGGTATGGTTTTTGCGGCCCTGATGATTGCGGCCTGCGTTGTGTTGTCCCATTTTTCCATCAAGGTCACAGATGTACTTACCATTAGTTTCAGTTTTTTGGCACGTGCTTTGTGTGCGTTGGTTTATGGGCCGATTGGTGCGTTGTTGTTTGGTGCTGCAGAGGATATTTTGAATTTCTTTCTCAGCAGCAAAGGGTATGCTTTTTTTCCGGGATATACCCTGACTACCATGCTGGGCTGCTTTACTTATGCGCTGTTTTTTTATCGGACAAGAATTACCGTATTGAAAATCTTTCTGGCGAAACTTCTGACCAATATTCAGAATGTCATTCTTGGTGCACTGTGGAGCTCCATGATGATGGGGAAGGGGTATCTGTACTATTTCTGGAAGAGTGCAATAAAGAATGCGGTTGCGTTGCCGGTGTTTACACTAATGCTGGTTATCGTATTTCAGGCACTGTTGCCCGTGATTCAGAAGATGCACATCATTCCTAACCAGTTGGGCGGCGGATACCGAATTTCGTGGATATGAATGAGAATTTACAATTCCTTCATTCTTCGGCATTCTTTGTTGGGTATAATCTTCAGGAAAGATTCAGTGTGTAAGCCAAAAGGAGTTGTCTGCTATGAACCGGGGTAAAAAGATATGTATGCCAAAAACCAAGGGGATGAAGATTCTGATCAATATTCTGGTCACCCTGATCGTTGGAGCGCTGTATTTTTATGTTGCGCTTCCGGCCATTAATCTTCATTCCAGCGAGTTCTATGTTTTTGTCGGTGTGCTTTGTGTGGCATACTTTGTCTGTGCGTTGATCACATCGGGAATGAACCTGGACCGAAACGGCGGAGTGCGGGAGTATTTTCGTTTCATTAAGACTCAGTGTCTGCCCATTGGGATTTTGTTTGCCGCTTTGATCGTGGTGGCCATTGTCGGTTCTGTCATTTCGGCGCCCATCTTCCGTGCGGGGGCCTACCGCGACTTGCTGACGGTTGAGACAGGAAACTTCGCGACCGACATTGAAGAAGTTTCTTATGACGAGATTCCCATGCTGGACAAGGATTCTGCCGAGCGTCTGGGTGACCGGAAGCTGGGCGAACTGTCCGACATGGTCAGCCAGTTCGAGGTTTCGGATGGATATACCCAGATCAATTATCTGGGCCGCCCCGTACGCGTGACCTATCTGCAGTACGGCGACTTCTTCAAGTGGATCAACAACCGCTCGGAGGGTCTGCCGGCCTATATCTGCATTGACATGGTGACGCAGGAAGTGGATGTTGTGCGCCTGTCCGATCTCGGTATAGACGGGATCAAATATTCTCCGTCGGAATTGTTCAACCGAAAGTTGGAGCGCCATCTTCGGTTCAATTACCCAACCTATATGTTTACGGCGCCCACCTTTGAAATCGATGAGAGCGGGCATCCATACTGGGTTTGTCCCAAGCTGGAAATGACCATTGGTCTGTTCGGCGGCCGTGATATTAACGGTGCGGTTCTGGTGGACGCCATTACCGGCGAATGCACCTACTACGCCTACGACGAGGTGCCGACATGGGTGGACCGTGTTTATGTTGCCGAGCTGATCATGGAGCAGTATGACTATCACGGAACCTATGTAAACGGTTTTTTGAACTCCATTTTCGGTCAGAAAGATGTGACCGTGACCACGGACGGTTACAATTACATCGCCATGAATGACGATGTGTATATGTATACCGGCGTGACCTCGGTTTCTTCCGACCAGTCCAATATTGGTTTCCTGCTGTCCAATCAGCGCACAAAGGAGACGGTCTATTATTCCGCTCCCGGTGCTGTTGAGAAGTCGGCACAAAGTTCTGCACAGGGTGTTGTGCAGGATCTTGGTTATACGGCCACATTTCCACTTCTTTTGAACGTGGCGGGAGAGCCGACCTATTTTATGTCCCTGAAGGACAGTTCTCAGCTGGTAAAGCAGTATGCCATGGTCAATGTTGCCCAGTATCAAATCGTTGCCACGGGTGTTACGGTTGCGGACTGTGAAAGCAATTACCTGAAATTGCTGAACCAGTCCGGTATTACGACCGAAGAAGAACTTCCTCAGACCGAGGTTTCCGGTGTCGTGGAAGAAATCCGGACCATGGTGGTGGAAGGAACCACGTATTTCTGCATTCAACTGAAGGGCGCGGATGTGTTCTACGCAATTTCTGCGTCCAAGTACCCCGAGGTGGTTACACTGAATGTTGGCGAGCAGGTTACCATTGAACACGAAATGCCTGCTGTAGATGAATCAGTTCGCTTGCTGGACGGCTATTCCATTGTCATCGGATAATTGAAAAGTTCTCCCCACAAACCTCTGTGGGGAGAACTTTTTGCGTCAGGTCATCCGTGCTGAATTGCTTCCGAAATGGTATCGGCGGCGTTTCCGACGGCCTGAACGGCTTTGTTTGCTGTCTGCTTCAATTCCTTTTTGCCGGGACTGACCATCATGCCCACGACGGCGCCTGCCAGCATACCGATGCCGACTCCGCGCATGAATCGACTGCGTTCCATTGTATCACCCCGTGTGTAGTTTAGCCCGAAAACGAAAAAACAAACTTCCAATTTGTTGTACCGAAAAAGAAATATACATTGCGAAATGGTGCCGATTAAGGTATAATAATTTGAATAAAGGAGTGTGGCTCTTTTGAAAAAATTATTGATTCAGCAAGGCCGATTGATTGACCCTGTCAACGGGATCGATGCAGTCAGAGATATTTTGGTTGAAGACGGCAAAGTTACCGCCATCGGAAATAACCTCTGCGTCACGGAAACACAGGTGATTGATGCCAAGGGAATGGTGGTCAGCGCCGGTCTCATTGATATTCACGTTCATCTTCGTGAGCCGGGATTTGAGTATAAGGAAACGATTGAAACCGGATGCGCTGCGGCGTCTCGCGGCGGATTTACCGCAATTGCCTGTATGCCCAATACCAGGCCGGTGGTGGATACCCCGGAACTGGTTGCATTCGTAAGGAAGCAGGCTGCAAAGGCCTGCGGTGTACGCGTCTTGCCCATCGCCGCCGTTTCCAAGGGCCAGAAGGGACAGGAACTGACCGATGCCATTGCTTTGGCTCAGGCCGGTGTAGCCGCTCTCTCGGATGACGGTGTGCCCATTCAGGACGCAAACCTGATGCGCGACGCTCTGCTCATTGCCTGTCAGCACAATCTGCCCATTCTGACCCACAGTGAAGATGCTGGAATGGTGTGCAATCACGCGGTTAACGAGGGCGAGGTCTCCAAGAAGCTGGGTATCCCCGGTCGCCCTGCCATTGCGGAAGAAATCATGATCATGCGTGATGCCATGCTGGCCGAGGAAACCGGCAGCGCGGTGCATATCTGCCACGTATCTACTGCTCGCTCGGTGGATATCGTGCGCCAGTACAAGAAAAAGGGTGTTCGCATTACCTGCGAGACCTGTCCACAGTATTTTACCCTGACCGAAGAAGAAGTATTGAAGCAGGGAACCATGGCACGCGTGAATCCGCCTTTGCGTACGCAGGCCGACATAGAAGGGATCACAGAAGGTCTTTTGGATGGCACCATTGATGCCATTGTGACCGACCATGCGCCCCATTCCGTCGAAGAGAAGGCTCGGCCCCTGACCGAGGCTCCCAGCGGTATGGTTGGTTTGGAGACCTCTCTGGCGGTGACACTGACTTCCTTGTATCACACCGGTAAGATGGGGCTGTCCGATATTCTGCGTAAGATGACCGCCGAGCCTGCCCGGATCCTCGGGTTGGATATGGGCCGACTGGCCGTGGGCGGCAATGCCGATATTGTTATTTTTGATCCCGGCGAAGAATGGGTGGTGGACCCCGAACAGTTTGCCTCCAAGGGACGCAACACGCCTTTTGTCGGCCACAAGCTCAAGGGTAAGGTTAAGTACACCCTCGTTGGCGGAAACGTGATTTATCAGGATAAATAAATTTAAAAATTTAGAGATAGAGGTTTGAAAATTATGTCGTTTGATATTCTGCAGGACAAGATTCGCACAATGAAGAACCCCACCGTGGCAGGACTGGATGCCCGCATTGAGTACGTACCCGAGTACATTCGTCAGGCCGCTTACAAGGAGTACGGCGTTGGCCTGAAAGGTGCCTGTGAGGCCATTTATCAGTTCAACGTGGGCCTAATTGACGCACTGTGTGACGTTGTCCCCGCTGTTAAGCCCCAGTCCGCCTACTATGAGAATCTGGGTTGGCAGGGCATGGAAATGCTGGAACGCACCATCAAGTACGCCCAGAGCAAGGGCCTGTATGTGATTGCTGATATCAAGCGCGGTGACATCGGTGCTACTGCCACTGCTTATGCTGAAGGCTGGCTGTCCGGTACCGTGATCGAAGGGGAGAACTTTAAGACTTTTGATGCCGACTGCGTGACCTTGAACGGCTATATGGGTTCCGACTCCATTAATCCCTTCCTGGAGGCTGCCAAGAAGGATAACAAGACCGTGTTTGTGCTGCTGAAGACTTCCAACCCCAGCTCCGGTGAGCTGCAGGATATGGTGGCCGGCGACCGTCTGGTCTATCAGGTCATGGGCGATCTGAACGAGCGCATTGCAAAGGGTACTGAAGGAAAGTACGGTTACACCATGGCCGGTGCCGTGACCGGTGCCACCTATCCCTCCGATATCCGTGCTCTGCGTAAGCGTCTGGAGCACACCTTCTTCCTGGTTCCCGGCTACGGTGCCCAGGGCGGCACTGCCGAAGATGTGCAGTATGCCTTCGATAAGTTTGGTCACGGTGCCATCGTAAATTCTTCCCGCGGCATTATGTGCGCCTGGAAGAAGACCGGCGGCGACGGTCATGACTTTGGCGATGCAGCCCGCAATGCGGCTGTCGCCATGCGCGACGATATCAAACGTTTTGTGACTATCGTATAATAGATCTATATTCCGTATTGACCGTATAGAAAGAGGAATTTTGATGAAAGTAGAAAGAAAATGTAGGATCGCATCCAAACAGATTATGGGTGATGCTGTTTATATGGTTCTTGAAGTGGGTGATATGGTGCGATGCTCCTTCAAAAATCCGGGTCAGTTTATTCATATTCAGTGTGGAGAAGGCCTTCTTCTTCGCCGTCCGATTTCAGTGTGTTCTTGTATGATCGAAGATGATCTCTCTGATTTGGTAGCCATTGTATTTGAAGTTCGGGGAGAGGGTACAGAATGGTTAGCTAAGCGGGAAGTGGGCGATGAAGTCGATGTCCTGGGCTTGGCGGGCAACGGGTTCCCAATGAAGACGGATGGGCGCTATTTACTTGTTGGTGGAGGTATTGGTGTGCCTCCGATGCTTGGCTGTGCACGTCGTACCTTCGGAAAGTCAACGGCAGTTCTTGGTTTCCGTTCAAGGGAAAAGGCAATTCTCTTGAAGGGCTTTGAAGATGCATGTGCAAAGGTTATGTTAGCTACTGATGACGGTTCCATGGGTTATCACGGTTTTGTGGACGCGCTGGTGCGTCAGGAGCTGTCTCAGGATGCCAACTATGATGGAGTTTTGGCCTGTGGTCCCAAGCCTATGCTTCGAAGTGTTGCCAAGGTTGCTGAAGAATACGGTATTCCCTGTCTGGTGTCTATGGAAGAGCGCATGGGCTGCGGCGTAGGTGCCTGCCTGGTTTGCGCCTGTGATATGGCGGACGGAAGCCGCAAGCATGTCTGCAAGGACGGCCCTGTGTTTGACTCCAAGGAGGTGGACTGGAATGCATAATGTGGATATGAGTGTCAATCTGGCCGGAATGGTCATGAAGAATCCCATCGTTGTGGCTTCCGGTACCTTTGGTTTTGGTCGGGAATACAGCCAGTTTTATGATCTGTCCGAACTGGGCGGAATCTGCGCCAAGGGTCTGACCCTCCACCGCCGTGAAGGTAATCCTGCCCCCAGAATCGCCGAAACTCCCATGGGTATTCTGAACTCAGTTGGTCTGCAGAATCCCGGTGTAGATGCCTTTATTGAGGAAGAAATGCCCTTCCTGCGCCAATATGATGTAAAAATTATTGCCAATATTTCCGGCAACACTCCGGAAGAGTACGGCATTATGTGTGAAAAGCTGGCTGATGCCGGTGTGGATATGATCGAGGTCAATATCTCCTGTCCCAACGTCAAGGCGGGGGGGCTGGCTTACGGCACCAAGCCCGAGCTGGCTGCTGAGGTGACCGAGGTTGCCAAGAAACATGCGGGAAAGGTTCCTGTCATGGTAAAGATGTCTCCCAATGTGACCGACATTACCGAAATCGCCCGTGCTATCGAGGGTGCCGGCGCCGACGCAGTCAGCCTGATCAACACCCTGCGCGGTATGCGCATTGATATCAATACCGGGCGACCCATTCTGAAGATGAACACCGGCGGTCTGTCTGGCCCTGCTGTTCTGCCCGTTGCTGTTCGTATGGTTTGGGAAGTTGCCAACGCGGTCAATATTCCCATTCTGGGTATGGGCGGAGTGTCCAAGGGTTCCGATGCTGTTCAGATGATGATGGCCGGTGCTGCTGCCGTTGCCGTGGGTACCGCTTGTATTGCGGACCCCTTTGCTCCCATTGCCGTGCGTGATGAGCTGGCTGCAATTGCTTGCAGTAAAAAGCTTGACAAGGTTTCTGACTTGACAGGAAGCGTGAAGCCGTGGCAGTAACCAAGGTATATCTGATCCGTCATGCAGAAGCGGAGGGGAACCTCTATCGCCGTGTTCATGGCTGGTATGACAGCCTGATCACAGAAAACGGCTACCGCCAGATCAAGGCACTGGAAGAGCGTTTTCGTGATATTCAGGTGGACGCTGTTTATTCCAGTGATCTATTCCGCACAAAAACAACTGCTTCGGCCATTTATAAAACAAAGGGTCTTGAATTGAATACACGCCAGGGTCTTCGTGAAATTCACCTGGGCATCTGGGAGGATGCGACTTGGGCTGAATTTGGTCGAAACGATCCACAGCAGCTTTTGTGGTTTAACACGAACGATCCGGCTTTCTGCGCAGAAGGGTGTGAGACCTTTGATCAGCTTCGTATGCGTATCAGTCAGTCGATTTTGAAGATTGCAGCATCTCATCCCGGTAATACGGTTGCAATTTTTTCTCACGGCATGGCAATTCGCAATGTGTTGGCTCATTTTCAGGGGATTCCCGTGGCGCAGACGGGCGAAAAGGTTCCTCATGGCGACAACACCGCGGTGGCGTTGCTGGAAGTTGATGGTGAAAAAGTTGATGTGAAATACATCAATGATAATTCGCACCTTTCTGCAGATACTTCCACCTTTGCCAAGCAGGCCTGGTGGAAAGAGACGGATAAAGCCAAGGATGCAAATCTTTGGTTCCGGCCGCTCGATATGGAGCGTGACAGTCGGTTTTACTATGAAGCAAGGGAAGAAGCATGGCTGAATATTCACGGAAGTATGCTTCATTTTGACGGCGAAGGGTTCCTTCGTGATGCCATGGAGCATGCAAGATACGATAAGCGATGTGTCATGCAGGTTATGCTGGATGACCATCCGGCGGGGCTGCTTCAGCTTGATATGCACCGTGATGCTGAGAAGGGCGTCGGCGGTATACCGTTTTTTTACATGCTGCCTCAGTACCGAAAAATGGGACTGGGTGCTCAGCTGCTTGGTCAGGCGATTTCCGTCTACCGTCCCATGGGGCGCAAGTACCTGCGCCTTCGCTGCGCACCGGATAATCACGTTGCTCAGCGTTTTTACAAGCGGTACGGGTTTCAAAAAATTGGGGAAGACCCTGGGTCCAGAGTTCCTCTGGACATTATGGAGAAATACATCGGATACGAATGGTAAGGATACTGGAGTTTTATGTACAAGGAATTTTTGCCTGTTTGCAAAGAAGATATGGAGCGGCGCGGCTGGTATTGGTATGATTTTTTGATCATTACCGGTGACGCCTACGTGGATCATCCATCGTTCGGCACGGCGATCATCAGTCGTCTGTTGGAGGCGGAAGGGTACCGAGTCGCTGTTCTGGCTCAGCCGGACTGGCGCAATCTTTCTTCTTTTACAGCCCTCGGTAAGCCTCGCTTTGGTGTAATGCTTTCCGGCGGCAACATTGACTCCATGGTGGCACATTACACGGTGGCCAAACGCCGCCGTCAGACCGATGCCTATTCACCTGCCAATAAAACCGGACTGCGCCCCGACCGAGCAACCATCGTATATTCCAACAAGGTTCGGGAAGCCTTTGGAGATATTCCGATCATTATCGGCGGTCTGGAGGCGTCCCTGCGACGCTTTGCCCATTACGATTACTGGGAAGACAAAGTGCGCCGCTCCATTTTGTTGGACAGTGGTGCCGACATTCTGTCCTACGGCATGGGCGAGACCTCCATGCGTGAGATCGCGGCGCGGCTGGCTTCTGGTACCCCGGTGAAAGAAATTACCGATGTGCGCGGTACGGCATTTTTGGCGGACAGCGCGGCAGACTGTTCTTATCCAAAGGTGGAATGTCCATCCTTTGAACAGGTTTGTGCCGATAAGCGTGCCTACGCCGAAGCCAATAAAATCCAGTACGAAGAACATGATCCCATTCGCGGCAAGGCTATTTTACAGCGTCACGGCACAAAAATGCTGGTGGTCAATCCGCCCTCCATGCCCCTGACGACTCAGGAAATGGACTATGTAGCCGAACTGCCCTATGTTCGTGAACCGCATCCCGTGTACGAAGCCATGGGTGGAGTGCCGTCCATCGAAGAAGTCCGTTTTTCTATCATCCACAACCGCGGCTGCTTTGGTGCCTGCAACTTCTGCAGCTTAGCCTTCCATCAGGGACGCATTATTTCCTCCCGCAGTCATGACAGTGTGGTGCGTGAGGCTACTGCGCTGACAAAGCATCCGGGGTTCAAGGGCTATATCCACGATGTGGGTGGTCCCACGGCCAACTTCCGCCGTCCGGCCTGCGCCAAGCAGGTGAAGGCTGGCCTGTGCAAAAATCGGGCCTGTCTTGCCCCGGAACCCTGTCCCAATTTGGACGGTGATCAGAGTGACTATCTGGCTCTGCTACGTAAGGTGCGTGAAATTCCGGGAATCAAAAAGGTGTTTATCCGTTCCGGCATCCGTTTTGACTATCTGCTGAAGGACAAAAACGGTGAGTTCTTCTCTGAACTGGTCAAGCATCATGTTTCCGGACAATTGAAGGTTGCTCCGGAGCATTGTGTCAATAGCGTTCTGGACTATATGGGTAAGCCCCATATTGAGACTTACGAGAAATTTAAGGACAAGTTCCAGAGATTGACACAAAAGCACGGAAAGGAACAGTATCTGGTTCCGTACCTGATCTCTTCCCATCCCGGCTGTACCCTGCAGGATGCGGTGCACTTGGCTGAATGGCTCAATAAAAACGGGCGCCAGCCCGAGCAGGTGCAGGATTTCTATCCCACACCCGGCACGCTTTCCACCTGTATGTATTATACCGGTATCGACCCTCGGACCATGGAGTCGGTCTATGTGCCGACCGATGCCCATGAAAAAGCCATGCAGCGTGCGCTAATGCAGTGGAAACGTCCGGAAAAGCGCCGTCTTGTGATGGAGGCGCTGCGCCAGACGGGGCGGATGGATCTGGTTGGATACGGGAAAGATTGTCTGCTTCGTCCGGAACGTAGTGAGGGCGGTCAGCCGCAGTATCGTTCGGATAAAAAGATGGGCCCAAGCGGCAAGAAACCTGTTACCACCGGTAAGAAAGGTTCTGCGGCAGGGAAGAAGGAGGAACGCCCTGCGCAGCCCAAGCAGAAAAAAGCCGGTTGGGCAAAGGCGAAGCCGAAACCCAATGCGCGCAAGAAAAAACGATAACAGTCATTACAGGCTGACAGAAACGAAAAATGCCCGCCAGTTGGCGGGCATTTTTAATAAAGGAGACAATACAAATGGCTAATCTTCGTGAACGGCAGGTTTTGGAATTGATTCGGCAGGAGATGGAGCAGATTCCCGGCCATACCGGTTTTTACTATAAGAATCTGGTTACCGGTTATGAATTCGGCGTGCGTGCGGACGAGGCATTTGGTGCTGCCAGTGTCATCAAACTGCCGTTGTTTCTGCACGTGTTGGAGCGCGCTTCGGCAGGCTGCTTTTCTATGTCGGACACGCTGGCAGTTACCGAGGAAGATAAGGTACCTATCTGCGGTGCGTTGACCCTGTTTACCGACGATATTGAAGTCGATATACGCACATTGTGCCGTCTTATGATCTCGATCAGCGACAACACGGCCACCAACTGTCTGATCAAACACTGCACTATTGAGGGTACGAGCGAGGGTTTCCGCAAGATGGGACTGGAAAAGACCGTATTGCACCGTCGCCTGTTTGACAGTGCAGCCTCGAGAGCGGGTATCCAGAACAGCATCTGCCCGGCAGAGATCGGCATGTTGCTGGAAAAGGTCTATCGGAATGATTTTGTCAGCGCGGAAGTGTGCAAAGAAATTATCGACACATTGCTTCTGCAGCAGGTGGACCACAAGCTGAACGGAAAGGTATGCGGTCAGGTGGATATTGCCCACAAGACCGGTGAAGATGATGAATTGAGCAACGATGTGGGCATCGTATACGCAAAGCAGCCCTTTGTGATCTGCTTTGCGGGTCACGATACCGATGTATATCGTTGGGAAGACCTGATGCGGCGCGGAACTTGGGAGCTGGTGCAAGCGCAGGAGGAATGACGGTGAAAACAGTACTGATTTACGGCGGCACGGTGGTGGACCCCTCTCAGAATCTGGAATGTCTTGCTGATGTAGTGTGCAAGAACGGAAAAATCGCTGAAATCGTGGTCGATCCCTCTGCTGCTGACCGGGAAGCAAGGAAAGCAGAAGCTGATCTGGCGATCGACGCAGCGGGCAAAATCGTCTGCCCCGGTTTCATTGATATTCATATGCATGAAGATCCCTATGACCAAGAGACTGACTCGATTATCCAGAATATCAGCAAGTGCATGGTTCGCATGGGTGTGACGACGGCGGTGGGCGGAAACTGCGGATCCAATAATGCGCCTCCGGATCATTATCTTGGCGTGGTGGATCGGGACGGTTATGCAACCAATCTGGCTTTGATGGCCGGGCATTCCTTCCTTCGTCATCGGTGCAGTGATGCTGGAAAATACGATGGCGTAAGTGATGAGAATATCGAAGCCATGGTTCAATTGGGTGAGCAATATTTGAGTGCTGGATGCATTGGAATTTCATTTGGCGTAAAGTACATTCCCGGTACACGGTGGGAGGAAATTATCTCCCTTGCAAAGCTTTGCCAAAAAGGGGGAAAGGTGGTTTCTTCCCATGTGCGTAATGATGTGGATGGCGTTTTTGATGCCTGCCGGGAATTGGCCGATATCGGTCGTGAAGCAGGCGTGAAGGTGCAATTTTCTCACATTGGAAGTATGGGCGGATACGGCCAGATGGAACGTTTGCTCTCGCAAATCGAAGGATATCGTGCAGAGGGGATTGACCTGATGTGCGACTGCTATCCCTACGATGCGTTCAGCACTGAAATCGGTGCGACCACTTATGATGCCGAGAATTTTGCCGCCTATCAGTCCGATTACAGCAGTATTTTACTGTGCGATGGACCCTACGCCGGACTGCGATGCACAAAGGAGATCTTCGATGAAATGCGTAAGGATCGTCCGGATACTATGACGGTGGGCTATTTTATGAAGCAGGAAGAGGTTGATATGGCCCTTGCGGCACCGTATGTGATGCTGGGCAGCGACGGTATTCTGGTTGGGGATCAGGGGCATCCACGCGCAGCCGGCGCCTTTCCGCGTTTCCTGCGTCGGTATGCGGCTTCCGGGAAGATGACGCTCAGTGAGGCGATCGCCAAGGTGACGACCATGGCGGCGCGGCGTCTGCAGTTGGATAATAAGGGGAGCTTGAAACCGGGTTGTGATGCCGATGTTGTTGTGTTTGACTTAAATAGGGTAGAGGACAGTTCTACTTACACAGAAGCGGTCTTGCCGCCTGCGGGCATTGATTGGGTCTTGATCGGCGGAGAAGCGGCGGTAAAAGAAGGCAGCCTGATCCGGGGTGATCTTGGTCGTTCGGTTCGCAAATAAAGGAAAGGGTCTTGCTCGACTTTGAGCAAGACCCGTTAAATCAGGTTTTTTTCTGTTCCACTTTAGCCATAAATCGCTCTACATTGATGCAGGCGCGTTTGTGGGTGCCGCGGCCGATTAACCCGGCCTCATCGTATGCAGCGACGGAGAAGTTAATCTGCTTTCCGTTGACCTCGGTCACTTCGGATTCGGCCCAAACCTTCATGCCAATCGGAGTGGCGGTTTCATGAGAGACATCAAGATGAACACCGACCGAGCCCTGACCTTCTTCCAGATAAGGCAGCAGGGAAGTGGCGGCAGCCTGCTCCATCAGTGCAATCATGGACGGAGTGGCAAATACGGGGACCAAGCCGGAACCGACGGCAGAAGCAGTGTTTTCGTATGCAACAACAAGTTCGGCGCGGCCTTTCAGGCCGATTTCAATCGACATTTTAAGTTACCTCCGTAAATTCAAATCAAACCGGAAGAACGGCCTGGCTCTGCCAGGCCGTTCTTTGCTTAAATACCAAGTTCGATCCACAGTTCGTTATACAAAGCGCGGATATCGGCAGGCAGGCCGACATAGGATTCGCAGCGCGCCAGCGTTTCATCAGTGGCGGCAATGATCTCATAGGTTTCCTGATCCAATGGCTCGCCGTACAGGTCCTCGTAATAGGCGGGATACTGCTCCAGCGCCTCGCGGTTGGGAGAGGCGTACCAAATGTAGTCCATGTTTGCCAGGTTTGCCTCAGTGGATGCAATGAAATTGATCCACTCATGTGCTTCATCCTGATGGGTTGCGTCCTTCAGAATACACATTGCATCTACGAACCAGTTGGAGCCTTCCTCGGGGATCGAGAAGGCCAGATCAACGCCGTCCGCCTGGTTGTCCACCATGGAAAGGTAGTCGCCGGCATAGTAAGTGGAAATAGCAGCATTGCCGCCTTCCATTTTGCCGTAAATTTCGTCCATGACCTTGCCCTGATAAACACCACGGTTCATGGCATCGGCAATCAGCGTAGCTGCCTCGCGGATCTCGGCCTCATTGGTGGTGTTCACAGAATAGCCGAGATACATCAAAGCAATGCCGATGGCATCACGGGAGTTGTTGATCAGAAGAACATCACCGGCGTACTTGTTGTCAAAGAGAACGCTCCAACTGGTGATTTCTTCTTCGACAACATTGGTGTTGTAGATGATACCCACGGTACCCCAAGTATAAGGAACAGTGTATTCATTGGCTGGGTCGTAGGGCAGGTACTTGAATCGATCGTCGATCAAAGAGAAATTGGACAGTTTGCTGTAATCCAGCTTTTCCAGCATGCCCTCTTCGATCAGCTGAGAGATCATGTAGTCGGAGGGAACGATAACATCATAGTCGCCGGCGCCGCTCTTTAGCAGGGAATAGAGCGCTTCGTTGCTCTCCACGGTCTGATAGTTGACCGTGATGCCGGTTTCCTCTTCAAACTGCGTGATCAAAGATTCGTCGATATACTCACCCCAGCTGCAAACGTTGACCACGCGCTGACCGGCGGTACCGCGAACCGCAAACACGGTGCCGACGATGAGAACAAGGCAGGCGGCAACAGCCAGAACCTTCATTGCGACCTTGGAACCGCCGCCGCGGCGCTTTGCGTAGCGTCGGGCTGCCTCAGTAGTGGAGGGCAGTGTACGGCGCTGCACGGCCTGTTTTTCCTGCTGAGCTTCACGGATGTTGGTCACGGCCAGCAGAATGATCACGACAAGGAACAGCAGGGTAGAGATCGCATTAATTTCGGGAGTCACTCTCTTTTTAGTCATGCCATAGATGGTCATGGCCAGAGTTTGAGAGGAAGAACCCGCGGTAAAATAACTGATGATAAAATCATCAATACTCATGGTAAAAGCGGTCAATGCGCCGGAGATGATGCCCGGCTTGATCTCGGGGAGAATAACCTTGCGGAAGGCCTGCATCCAGGTGCAGCCCAGATCCATGGCAGCGTCCACCAGATTCTTATCCAGCTGACGAAGTTTAGGGCCGACAGACAGGATAATGTAGGGAATGTTGAATGTGATGTGGGCGATCAGCAAAGTCCCGAAGCCCAAAGTCAGGCGTGTGGGCAGCTCCATGAAACTCTGAATGGAATTGAACCACAGGGCAAAATCCTTCCAGAAAGCGAAGAACGCCACGAAGAACAGGCACATGGCTACGCCGGTAACGATATCGGCGTTCATCATGGGGATGTTATTGATGGTAGTCAACGTGTTGCGGGCCCGGCGGCGAAGACTGTAAAAGCCAATGGCGGCAAAGGTGCCGGCGATGGTCGAGATAATGGTTGCCAGCAGAGAAACCAGCAGCGTGGTATACACACTGCGCATGATGATGCGGTCCTGGAACAGTTCCTTGTACCAGTGGAAGGAGAATCCCTCCCAGACGGCATTGCTCTCGCCTGCATTGAACGAGAATACGATCAGCAGGAAAATAGGCGCGTACAGGAACAGGAATACCAACACCATGGAGATGCGGCTCAAAGCGGAATTGCGTTTCATTACAGCATCACCGCCTGTTCTTCGCCTTCACCAAAGCGATTCATGACCACCATGCAAAGAACGACAACCACCATCATGACCAGAGAAATAGCAGCGCCGAGGTGGGGATTGTAGGCGCCGCCCAGGAACTGCTGCTCGATCAGGTCGCCCAGCAGCATCTGCGTGCCGCCGCCCAACAGACGGGAAATGGCGAAGGTGGAGACCGAAGGGACAAACACCATGGTGATGCCGGAAAGTACACCGGGCAGAGACAGAGGAAGGATCACCTTACGGAATACACCGGCAGAATTGGCACCCAAATCACGGGCAGCTTCCAGAAGGGAGTTGTCCAGCTTAACAATGACCGAGTAAATGGGAAGGATCATAAAGGGCAGGTAATTGTAAACCATACCGAGAATGACGGCTCCCTGCGTACCGATCATCTGAAAATGTGTAATAGGAGTATAAAGTGCGGGATCGGCTGCAAAACGAATGGCAATACTGTTATACAGGTCGATCAGACCGATGTTTTGAAACAGCTGATTCAACAGACCGTTGTTTTCCAGAATGGACATCCAGGAATAGGTGCGCAGCAGGAAATTCATCCACATGGGCAGCATGATCAGAACCATGGCGATGCGCTGAAAATGGGGGCCTTCCTTACTCATGATGTAAGAGATGGGATAACCGATCAAAAGGCAAATCGCGGTAGCGATCAGGGCCAGCTTAAAGGAACGGCCGAAAACGACAGCATACGCACCCATATTGGAAAAATTCTCAAAGGTGAAGCCACCATCAGCGGTCGAAAACGCATAGACCACAACCATTACGATAGGGATCACTACAAAGAGTGCCATCCAGATGACGTAAGGAATGTTGAAGAGAGACAGACGTTTATTCTTCATCCTCGCTCTCCTCCTCGTCGTCCGGGTCAAAACTGGCGTCATCCAGCTCATCATATTCTTCGGAGAAGGAAGAGTAGTCACCGAACATGCCGGAGTACTCACTCTTTTTCATAATATGGATACCGTCGGGATCAATTTTGATGCCGATTCGTGCGCCTTCGGGGGAATAGTCGGTGGTCTGAATCAGCCACTTGAAGCCCTTGAAGTCAACGATAATATCGTACTGCATGCCCTTGAAGGTGACCGAAGTGACGGTACCAACCAGCTGGCCCTGTTCCACGGGGACAATGTCGATGTCCTCGGGACGGATAACCACGTCCACGGGCTCGTTCGGCTCAAAGCCGCCATCCAGGCAGTTGAATTTATTGCCGTACATCTGCACAAGATTGTCCTGCAGCATGATGCCGTCGATGATATTGGACTCGCCAATGAAGTCGGCGACAAAAGCGTTCTCAGGTTCGTTGTAGATGTCCTCGGGCGTGCCGATTTGCTGAATGCGGCCGCCGTCCATGACGACTACGGTGTCAGACATGGTCAAGGCTTCTTCCTGGTCATGGGTCACGTAAATAAAGGTGATACCCATGGCCTTCTGGATGCGCTTGAGTTCGATCTGCATATCCTTGCGCAGTTTGAGATCCAGAGCGCCCAAAGGCTCGTCCAGAAGCAGGACCTTGGGACGGTTGACCAGAGCACGGGCAATGGCGACTCGCTGCTGTTGGCCGCCGGAAAGCTGGGTAATCGCGCGTTTTTCAAACCCTTTCAGGTTGACCGCTTCCAGCATTTCCATGACGCGCTCGGTAATTTCTTCTTCAGACAGCTTGATTTTGCGGGTACGTTTCCTGCCGATTCCCTCGACCTCTTCGGTTTTGGGAATGCGCAGACCAAAGGCCACGTTCTCAAACACATTCAGGTGAGGGAACAGGGCATATTTCTGGAACACTGTATTGACGGTCCGCAAATGTGGCGGAACATCATTAATCCTCACGCCGTCAAAAAGGACGTCACCAGAAGTAGGCGTCAAGAAACCACCGATAATTCGAAGCGTGGTTGTCTTGCCGCACCCACTG
>JAZOBG010000058.1:0-5567 GCA_045595865.1 Oscillospiraceae bacterium | reverse complement strand
AATGTCATTTATATAAGATGTAGATGGCGCGGTAGTTCAGTCGGTTAGAATGCCGGCCTGTCACGCCGGAGGTCGAGGGTTCAAGTCCCTTCCGCGTCGCCATCTGCTGCTATAGCTCAGTCGGTAGAGCGCATCCTTGGTAAGGATGAGGTCCCCGGTTCAAATCCGGGTAGCAGCTCCAAAAAGTCCTGAAATCTTCGGATTTTGGGACTTTTTTGTATGACGAAAACCTCCGGCTATGGGTGGTCCTGACTATTCGTTTAATTTTTGAATTTTCTATTTTGCAACAGGCCCTTTTTATTGATTACAGATAAAAAAGAGTTGTAAGACGGATGGCGCGACGGAAAGGGGGTATTTGCATTTGCCGGAATGCGTGATATACTTGAGGTATAAATTAGAAAAACAAGGTGGGAACGCATGAAAACAATTGCCAGAATTCAAAGTGCATTTCCCGAGAAATTTGGGATTCCCAGACAGAGCGGCCTGGTGGAAGAACTGCAGGCGCGAATCGTATTCGAGCCGGAGTACCGCAGCGCCGACGCCGTGCGCGGACTGGATGAGTTTTCTCATCTTTGGCTGATTTGGGAATTTTCAGAAGCAAAACGGGACAACTGGTCGCCCACCGTGCGCCCTCCGCGACTGGGAGGCAATCAGCGTATGGGAGTTTTTGCAACCCGCTCACCTTATCGCCCCAACCCAGTTGGGCTGTCCTGTGTGAAGCTGGATCGGGTGGAAATTGATGAAGACCTTGGCCCAATCATCCATGTGCAGGGTGCCGATCTGATGGACGGAACCCCCATTTTTGACATTAAACCTTACATTCCCTATGCCGACTGCCGCCCGGAAGCTGTTGGCGGTTTCGCCTCGGACAAGCCCGAAGCGAAGCTGCAGGTGGGCATACCGGAAGAATTCTGCTCGCTGGCTGCTCCTGAGGTGATGAATGCTTTGCGCGGAGTGCTGGCACAGGATCCCCGTCCGGCCTATCAGAAAGACCCGGAGCGGATCTATGGTCTTTCTTTCGCCGGTATGGAAGTGCGATTTCAGGTAGAAGGCAATCAATTGACGGTATGTGGAATTGAGATGAAAAAATAAACAGATGGCTCGCACGAATGTGCGGGCCATCTGCATTTTCAGCGATCTTATTGCAAAAGGGAAATAATCTGACCGGGCAATTCATCCCGGTTTTCCTCGGTGACGGTGATGAGGGTGACCTTGGGGTGATTTTTGATGGAATCCGTCCATGCGCTGCCGCGCAGACGTACCACGCCAAGAACGGGAATGTCGCCGTCCAGTGTGCGCAGAACTTCGTCCTGAAATTCCATTGCGTCACGCTCCAGAAAGCCGCACTCGTCCATCAGGATCAGGTCGGCGCCGGAGGCCTTTGCCCGGCGCAAGGCAGCGCAGCCCAAGGCATCAAAGCGCTCGGGATAGGTCAAACGGCCCTCGTCGCGGGAGAGCACGGCAACGCAGTGCGTATCATCGCAAACGGGTGTTTCGGATACATCCCAAAGGTACAGCCGACGAGAGGCGTCATATCGCTCATCTCCGGAGCCGGAACGGAACCCGCCCACGGTGAGGCCTAGATCCGCCAGCACCTTTTCAACCACGGTGGATTTCCCAGACTGGACTTCGCCGGTCAGAAAGATGTGCTTAGACATTGAAGCGGAACAGGACGATGTCGCCGTCCTTCATGACGTATTCCTTGCCCTCGGAGCGCACCAGACCCTTTTCTTTGGCGGCAACCATGGTGCCGCAGGCCATCAGATCGTCGTAGGCTACCACTTCGGCTCGAATGAAGCCGCGCTCGAAATCGGTGTGGATCTTGCCAGCGGCTTGGGGAGCCTTGGTGCCGCGGGTGATGGTCCAGGCGCGGCACTCGTCCTCACCGCTGGTCAGGAAGGAAATCAGGCCCAGCAGAGCATAGCTGGCCTTGATCAGGCGATCCAGGCCGGACTCGGCAATGCCCAGCTCCTCCAGGAACATGGCTTTTTCCTCGCCATCCAGCTCGGCAATCTCGGATTCCAGCTTGGCGCACACGGGGATGACCTGTGCGCCTTCCTTGGCGGCCAGATCGGCCACCTGATTGTAATAGCCCACATTCTTGTAGTCGGAGAAGCCGTCCTCATCCAGATTGGCGGCATAGATGATGGGCTTCAGGGACAGCAGCTCGCTGGTGGCGATAATCTCCTTGTCCTCGTCGTCACATTCAAAGGAGCGGGCCGAGTTGCCGTCGTTGAGCCAGTCCTTCAGGGCGGTGAAGACCTCCACCTCGTGCAGGAACTTCTTGTCAGCCTTGGCGGCCTTGGTGGCCTTGTCAATGCGGCGCTCCACCATTTCCACGTCGGCCATGATCAGCTCGATGTCAATGATGCCGATGTCGCGCAGGGGATCGGTGGAGCCCTCCACGTGGATAACGTTTTCGTCGTCAAAGCAGCGCACCACGTGTACGATGGCGGCGCACTCACGGATGTTGGCCAGGAACTTGTTGCCCAGGCCTTCGCCTTTGCTGGCGCCCTTGACCAGACCGGCAATGTCCACGAACTCCACCACGGCGGGGGTGGTCTTCTTGGGGTTGTACATCTCGGTCAGCTTGTCCAGACGGTAGTCGGGCACGGCCACCACGCCCACGTTGGGGTCGATGGTGCAGAAGGGGTAGTTGGCGCTCTCTGCGCCTGCGTTGGTAATGGCGTTGAACAGGGTGCTCTTGCCTACGTTGGGAAGGCCCACGATACCCAGCTTCATAAAGAAAAACCCTCTTTCGGTGTAATGTAATTACTTTTAAGTCAACAGAACTCGAATCCGCACCGCATTTCGGCGGCATAATTCGGTGCTTTTTGTCTTGTCGTCATTACCTTGCGTCAGGCCGGTGACGCAGTATGGGCAGAAATCCGACTGAAAAAACCGATGTGGATTCGAATTCTGTTGCCTTAACCTTAACATTATATCGGATACTTCGGCAAAAAACAAGCCCTTGAGCCCGCAGGAAGTGGGAGAACAAAACGACCGCCGTGACCGAGGTGGCCACGGCGGGAAGGTTTGCGGCTATTTTTCCGCCAGCACGGTGTTGTGTTTCCATCGGCCGCTGGCCAGATAAATCACTTCCATCACGATTTGTACCGCAGAGGCCGCAGGGGCGGCCAGACCGACGTGGAACATGGTGGTGCCGGGGATCAGCGACACCAGCAGGGTACCAAGTACGCGCACACCGTAAGTACTGATCAGATTGTTGACCATGGAGAAACCGGTATGTCCGCAGCCGCTGAAGAATCCGTTCATGCAGAACACAAAGGCGACCAGAGCCGAGTCCAGAATGTTGGAACGCAGATAGAGAATGCCCTGTTCGATGACGCCGGCTTCCTCGGTAAAGATCGCCAGCATGGGGCCGGGGAACAACTCGGCCGCGACAGTCATGGCGGCACTGATGACGAAGGACACGGTCATGCCGTACAGCATGGCGTTGCGGGCGCGTTTTTGTTGTCCCGCGCCGATGTTCTGGGCGGTCATGGCGGCAATAGCGGCCATGAAGGCGGTGGGTACCAGCATGGCAATGCAGGATACGCGGCCCACCACGCCTACGCAGGCAGCCTCCTCCAGCCCGATGCGGTTGATAAAGGCGGTAATAAACAGGAAGGAAATGCCGATGGAGAAATCCTGAAAGGCGATGGGTGCGCCAAGCTTGAGCAATTGCCCCGACTGTTCTTTGTGCAGACGAAAGTTGGTCCACTTAAATTCGAAGGGGAAATCCTTGCGGCGGCACAAAATCACCAGAGAGAACAAAAAGCTCAGGCCCTGCGCGCCCACGGTGGCGATGGCGGCGCCGGCGGCGCCCATCTGCAGCGGGCCCACAAGCACGATGTCACCGATAATGTTGAGGACACAGGCAATAGCAACCAGGATCATGGGTGTTTTGGAATCGCCCAGACCGCGCATAATGCCGCTGACCATGTTGTACCCGCCCACGAAGATCATGCCGATGGCGCAGATGAACAGATACTGTTCGGATTCCTTTACGGCTTCTTCCGGCACCTGCATCAGGGTCACCAGCGGGCCGGTCAGAACAGCCAAAAAGACCGAGATGAGAATGGAAAACAAACCGAACAAGGGGAACATAGTACCGATGGTACGGCTGATATCCTCTTTGCGTTCGGCACCCACATATTGTCCGATCAGCACGGTGGCGCCCGTGGCCAGTCCGATCAGCATGGAGGTCAGGGCATAGGTCAGCTGGCCGCCGGTGGAAACGGCGGTCAAAGAGGCTGCGGCGTTGGCCGAAAGACGGCCCACCGCCATCATATCTACCGTGCTGTAAAGCTGCTGAAGCAGCGAAGCGGCCAGAAAAGGCAGGGCAAAGCGCAGAAGCGCAGGCCCTACCTTTCCTTCTAAAAGCGAATTGTGTTTATTTTGCATTGTCGCTACTCCATCCAAAGGGGTTCTCCAAGTCCAACGGCGCGGTCAGGCAGAAGGTAAAACTGCCGGCGGCCACCGGTTTGCTGGTTTCATTGAACAGCTCCACGCGCATGACGCAGAGGGTCTTGCCCATTTTCTCCGCATTGGCAATGCAACGGATCTGATTGCCGGTGGCAGGACGCAGGAAATTCAGACAGTAGGTGACCGTGACCGCCTCATACCCCGAGGCGATGACGCCCATACCCGCCGTAGTGTCGGCCAAAGTGGCCAGACAGCCGCCGTGGACGATGCCCAGCATATTCAGATTTTCCGGCTTTACGTCCAGCACACCCTCGGCGTAGCCCACGTCCAGCTTTTCGATGCGCACGTTAACGTGGGAGGAAAACTGGCCGGGGGCGTTCATGTGGTCGATCAGGGTCTGAAAAAAAGCCTGCTGTTTGGGGTCAGCGCAGGAATCCATCCAAAATCTTCTCCTCTGCTTCCTGTTCGGTCAGACCAAGGGTCATGAGCTTCAGGATCTGTTCGCCGGCAATGCGGCCGATGGCGGCCTCGTGGACCAGCTGAGCGTCCATGTGGTCGGCGGTAATGGCGGGGATGGCCTTGATCTTGGCCTCGTCCATGATGATGGCGTCGCACTGCACATGGCCGAAGCACTTGCGCTTGCCCACCACGTTGGGGTAGAAGTTCTGCACCGAGCGGTCCTGTGCCACCGAGCGGGAAATCACGCGGCCGTTGGCATTCTCGCCGGCCAGGACGATCTCCATCTCGGAGTCGGCCAGCTGATCGCCGTGGGTCAGCAGCTTTTCGGTGATGACGATCTCGGCGTCCTTGCCCACCACGACCTTGGTGTAGCGTCGGGTGGAGTCCACGCCGCGCAGCTGGGTGGTCTCCATGTTCAGGGAGGAGCCCTCTTCCAGATAGGCCACCGTCTGGGGGTTCATGATGCGCTCACCGGTACCCTCGCCGTCGCCGTAGTGCTTTTCCACGTAGCGCACCTTGGAGTTGGTGCCGATATAGAAGGTGTGGATGCCGTCGTGCTGGCTGGTTTCGCAGCCGGAGTTGTGGATGCCGCAGCCGGCCACAATGGTGATGTCGCAGTCCTCACCGATGAAGAAGTCGTTGTACACCATCTCCACCACGCCCATCTGGGTGATGATGAC
>JAZOBG010000057.1:0-4804 GCA_045595865.1 Oscillospiraceae bacterium | reverse complement strand
ACGCCCATCTGGTAAACTTCCTCTTCGGTCAGGGGAATGGGGTCATTGCCGGTTGTGCCCACAAAGCCGGACACACCGCGAACGCCGCGAATGGCGTGCCAGGTGTTGTCACTGTATACCATCTTGACAAACACATAACCGGGGTACAGCTTGCGCTCATAGGTCTTGCTGACGCCGGACTCGGTGATCTCCGTCACGGTCTCCGTAGGAATGTTGATCGCCAGGATCTGATCCTGCAGATTACGGCTCTGGATGGTCTTCTCGATGGTTGCCTTTACGGTATTTTCGTAGCTGGAGTATGTGTGGACAACATACCATTTTGCAGTCTCAGCCATAGCTCAGCACCTTAGCCCTTGAACAGGCCGATCAATCCGTTGATACCGATCTGAGCTACATAGTCGAACACCCAAATGAAAACGCCGACCACGACGACACATGCGACGACGATCAGGGTGTTCTTCAGAACCTGCTTGGGGGTAGGCCAAACGACCTTCTTCAGCTCACTGCGGAGCTCACGGAAGTACTTGGTGACGCTGCCCCAGGTTCTTGCGAACCAGTTTTTCTTCTTGCCTTCAGACATGGTGCAGCCTCCTTACTTGGTCTCGTTGTGAGTAGTGTGCTTTCTGCAGAATCTGCAGTACTTCTTCATTTCGAGACGGTCAGGGTCGTGCTTCTTGTTCTTCATGGTGTTGTAGTTTCTCTGCTTGCACTCGGAGCATCTCAAAGTGACTTTAACGCGCATAACGGCACCTCCTTATATTGCCTCCCTGTATCACCCCGGCTATGAAAAATTTAGTAAGCGGTTAACTACAAATGACCGCTCCGGGGCTGAAAAGAGCGCAGAAAAAAAGCCCTTTTCACAGGTAGATACATTCTAACACAGGGGGGAGGGGAAGTCAACAACTTTTTTTGCTATTTTTCCATTTATTTTTCATGGGTTTTGTTGTATAATCAGTACAAAAAGAAACCCTTGAGGGAGAGACTGCTTATGTACAAAATTATGGGTATAGATTACGGCGACGCACGGACCGGAATTGCCATTTCCGACCTGCTTTGCAGCATCGTTGGCAGCACTACGGTGATCCACAGCAAGGGTCGGGAGAAGACGCTTGCTGAGATCAAACGCCTTGTGCAGGAAAACCAGGTAGGGGAGATCGTCATGGGTTTGCCCAAGAATATGAACGGCACGGAAGGACCCCGGGCCGAGCTGTGCCGGGAATTTGCGGCACTGGTTGAGGAAGCTACCGGGCTGAAAGTGGTGCTGTGGGACGAGCGCCGTACCACGGTCGAGGCGCACAATATCCTCTCCCAGCACAATTACCACGGCAAAAAGAGGAAAAATACGGTGGACGCGGTGGCTGCCGCATTGATCCTGGAGGGGTATCTGGCCTTCCGCAAGCGCTGAAAAACAGGGCAGAAATCATTTCTGCCCTGTCTCTTTTTTGGGTTTGTAGCACAGCTCCCGGAAACCTGTCAGCAGCAGAAGTGCTCCAAAGAATTTTTGAATAAGGTCGGTATTGATCAGTTTGCCCAACCAGGTACACACCGCGGCAGCAATACACCCGGCGATGATGCCCGGAACGACCTTCTTGAAATCCAGAGAGCCTTGCTTCCAGCGAAACAGTGATGAGATCACAGCGGCCGGAAGGAAAAACAGCAGATTGATGAAGCGGGCCTGAGTATAGTTCATCTGAACTACCAGAGTCAGCCACAGAATCAGCAAACTGCCGCCGCCAACTCCAAGACCGGCCAGGAAACCCAGTACCGAGCCGATCGCCAGGGCAACAGGAAAGCTCTCTAACATAGGTAGCGGACCCCTCCCCACAGGATCAGCGCCCCTAAAATACGGTGCAGCCATTTCACCGGAATCTTTTTGCCCCACGATCCGACGGCGATCCCGCCGATCCCGCTGCCAAGCAAGTACGGAAGCACTTCCATGAAAGAAACGGCGCTGCTTCGACCTTGAAACAAAAGGGAGACGGTGCAGATGGGCAAAATGATAGATACGGAAGCGGGAAATACCTGATCGTCCTCCAGTTGCCCCCATTTTGTCAGCAGTGGAACAAGGATCATGCCGCCGCCGGCGCCCAGCAGTCCCGTAACAGCTCCGGCGCACAGACCGGCAACTGCAATTGGCAGCCATGAGATCTTCTTCAAAATGAAACACCCCCGTGAGAATTTTCTCACCGGGTGGTGGATTTATGCAAAGCAAAGCCTCCGGGTTTCCCCGGAGGCTGATCGATTAGTGGTCGTGACCCTCGTGGTCTTCTTCCTCAACGGAACCCAGGATCCAGTCCAGCTTCACATACTTGGTGTCGCCCAGCTGAGCATCGCAGGCCTCAACAAGATCGTTGTACCATGCGTCCAGGTCCTCTGCTCGCAGATCGTTCTCGATCATCATCTCGCGGTAGTTCAGCTCGGAAGCGCCCACGTAGTACATCACATGGTAGCCGTAGGTGGACTCCACGATGCCTGTATCACCGACCTTGCGGGTCTCGTCCACAGCCCAGTTGCGGAAGCTTTCCACATAGTTGGAGACGGGAGTGATGTCCTCGAACAGACCGCCGGTGGAGGCGGAGGAGTCATCGCTTTCGGCCTGAACCAGCTCAATGAAGCTTTCTTCGGTAGCTGCACCGTCCTGCCACTGCTTCAGGAAGCCCTCGGCCTTTGCCTTGGCCTCTTCATTAGCCTTAACGGAGACATTGCCTTCTTCGTCCTTCTCAAAAGTGACCAGCAGGTGACGGACGTTACCCACGGGACGCTCGTTGGTGGTCATGCCACGGAACATGACAACATAGTAACCGTTGACAACAGTGGTCTCGTTGCCGTCCTCGTCAGTGGAGGTGGACTCGTAAGCGAAGACCTGCACATCGTTTTCCTTGCGGGAGTTGGAGGTCAGCCAAGTTTTGTACAGGCTGCTGATGGTGCCGCCCAGGGCGCCGTTGCTCTTGGTGGAGGCAGCGGTGGTGCCTTCGTTGATGGGCAGGGCAGCGATGGCTGCGTCGAGCTCTTCTACGGACTTCACATTGCGCAGGGAATCGGCAGCTTCCTTAGCCTGCTGCAGAGCAGCTGCGGTTTCCTCGTCGGTGTGGGCAGAGTGATCGTGATCCTCTTCGGCATCCTGGTGCAGGAAGGTGGAGGCATTCAGGTAGTAGTAAGCGTAGTCGTAGCCGTTGTACAGAGTGGGATCCACATCGTATGCGGTAATGTCGTCTTTGTCATAAGTCAGCTCTGCGCCGTGTGCATTGTAGTATGCAGTGGCGGTAGCGCTGATGGTGCAGTACTCGGTGTAGGTCTTTTCACTGGCACCGGCACCGTAGTTGGCGGTCAGATAATGCTCAAGATCGGTGTAGCCGTAGAGCTGTGCGTACATACCCATAGTCAGAATATTGTTCTTGACATCGGTCAGCTCTTCTTCGCTGAGGGTGAAACCGGCAGCCTGTGCGGCATTGTACAGGGCGTAATCGCTCTTGAGCTTATTCAGGGCATAGTCCACAAAGTAGTCGGCCCAGGTCATATCCTCTTCACCAATGTAAGCCTGCTCGTTCAGGGGCTTGCTCAGGTCCAGACCCATCATGGCCATATAAGCGGAGAGATACTCGCCGTAGGAGGACTCCCACTCGCTGTAGGTGCTGGAAACCAGGTCATTGTAGTAGTAGTTGAACTGGATGCTGTTGATTTCCTCGCCGTTAACAGTAGCGGCGACGGTATTCTTTTCAAACACGCCGGAGTTCTTAACGCCGTTGACGATCACGATAGCGGCGAAGGCCACGACGATTGCCAGGATCACTGCCACAAAAGCGATGGTGGTGATCTTCATCTTCTTGGCTTCTTTTTGAGCCTGCTGCTGCTTTTCGGTCAGCTTCTGGGCGTCAAGCTCCTTGCGAAGCTTCTTCTTGCTGGATGCGCTCATGTAAATCAATTCCTCTCATGCTGGATAAATATAAACTGCGTGTTTCCGCACGCATAGACCGTGATATTATAGCCTATCTTTTTTCGGTTTTCAAGTGTAAAAACCTGCAAAAGCACAAAAAATCCAAAAAGTTTACAACTTTAACGTAAAATGCGGCGAGATCCCGTACAGATACCCACATTCCGGCTCGAAAAATCTCCCGCAACAGCGATTTTGTTCGAGCCTGCCCTGAGAAGCAGCATAAACACAAAAAGCGGGGAACGCAAATGCGCTCCCCACCGAAATGGTTGTTAACTATGTTCTAGTTAGTTTCTTTAAATGCTTCGGCACTCTGTGACCATTCTTTTGTTATTAATTATTGAGCCAGACTTCAACTGTTTTCCCTTCCGCCGCCCAATAGTCGATTGCCCTGCTCCAATACTCAATAACTCTATCCTGTAGTAAGCTTTTGGCTGAGGGTTGATCTCGAAATGCCATACTGAAATCGTCGAATATTACAAATATCTTCGAGAAGTTAAGCCACTCTAAATCCTGAATACAATCTTCGAATGCCGGCCAGTTTTCGCCGTAGTAATAAGGAAATTGAAATGAAACAGCAACTTCGATAAGAAAGTCATCTTCTGTTTTGCAATTCTTTCCTCGAAGGTATGAAACATATGCGCCTGCTTGGGATTCCTGCCATATCTTACGATATGCTTCTCCATGCGTTAATGAAATGCGCTTGATATTTTGATGCATATTAGTATCTAGTTCATTCTTTTTCATAAAGCATCATTCCTAAAGATTTTAAAGTTGAAAAATTTCGGTTATTTCGCTGTAATCGGGGCCCGAAAGATAGGTGATCTCGATATAGCTGCCGTCCTCTGCGAAACGGATCTCCACAAAGGGTTC